>NZ_VPED01000045.1:0-13976 GCF_013417335.1 Acinetobacter sp. YH16031 | reverse complement strand
CATGAAATACGGTATTCTGATGTGACAAAACCTGAATCCTGGTCGTTAAAGTGTTTGTTTGCACTCATATTTTAACTGTTAGGACTCAGGTTTTTTTATTTAAAGCAAACTATGGGACAGCAGTGCGCTTAGGCGTCCTTTTTTATTTCAAGAAAATTCCCTCTCCTTGTAGGAGAGGGTTAGGGTGAGGTCTATAAATTTTAATAACCTCCATCCCAACCTTCCTCCTAAAAGGAGGAAGGAGCTTTAGTATTAATGCGCTTCATCCCAGTTCATGCCTTTACCGACTTCCACGACCAAAGGTACAGAGATTTCAATCACGGATTGCATCACTTCAGTCAGTTGAGGTGCCAGTTCATCTGCAATCGCTTCATCGACTTCAAATACCAATTCATCGTGCACTTGTAGCAGCATTTTGGCCTGATCTTTAGGTAGCATTTTATCAACTTCAATCATCGCCATTTTGATAATGTCTGCAGCTGAACCTTGTAATGGTGCATTAATCGCCGCACGTTCAGCGGCTTTGCGGACCATCATGTTACGGGCATCGATATCAGGTGTGTATAAACGGCGACCTAGAATAGTTTCAACGAAGCCTTGTTCCAATGCCACCTGACGGGTACGCTGCATATATTCATAAATTCCCGGATAGCGGCGGAAATACTGTTTGATATATTCCTGTGATTCCTGACGAGTGAAACCTAACTGACGGGTCAGACCAAATTCAGACATGCCATAGAGCAGACCGAAATTCACGGCTTTGGCCTGACGACGCTGATCATTGGTCACTTCTTCAAGCGGGATACCCAGAACTTCAGCTGCGGTACGGCGATGCACATCCTGTCCATGGTTAAAGGCATCTACTAGCGCATCATCCTGAGATAAATGTGCCATCAGACGCAATTCAATCTGTGAATAATCGGCTGCGAGTAAGACACGACCTTCAGGTGCAATAAAGGCCTTACGAATCTGACGTCCGATTTCCGCACGAATTGGAATGTTTTGCAGGTTTGGATCAGTAGACGATAAACGGCCAGTGGCTGTGAGTGCCTGATGATAACTGGTATGCACACGATGGGTTTCGTTATTGGCCTGTTTGCATAGACCATCGGTATAAGTGCTTTTCAGTTTGGACAGACCGCGATATTCCAGAATCAGTTCAGCAATCGGGTGTTCCAGTTTTTCCAGTACACTTTCGCTGGTACTGTATTGACCGGTAGAGGTCTTTTTGCCCCCTTTCAGGCCCAGTTTGTCAAACAGAACTTCACCGACCTGTTTTGGAGAGCTGACATTAAACGCTTCACCGGCTATTTCCGTGATCTGATTTTCCAGGTTCTGCATGGTTTGAGCAAATTCACAACCGAGTTGATCCAGAAAAGCCAGATCCAGTCGGATGCCATTTTCTTCCATGCTGGTTAGCACACGGGCTACCGGCATTTCAATATTATGCAGAATATTGACCAGTTCAGGATAAGTCTGCAGCTTTTTGCTGAGTACTTCAAACAGGCGATAAGTCACATGCGCATCTTCTGCCGCATAATGCGCTGCAGTTTCGATCTCGATTTTATTGAAAGTTTTTTGTTTGGCGCCTTTACCCGCCACCTGTTCATAAGTAGTGGTTAAGTGGCTTAAGTACAGACGAGCCACATCATCCATACCGTGGCGAGTGGCAACTGAGTTCAATACATAAGAAGCCAGCATGGTATCAAAATACCAGCCCGCCAGATGAATGCCGTGATTTTCCAGAACATGCGCATCATATTTCAGGTGGTGGCCAATTTTCTGAATCGCTTCATCTTCTAGAATCGGTTTGATTTGAGCCAGAATTTCTTCACGATTGAGCTGTTCTGGCGCACCTTCATAATCATGTGCCAATGGTACGTAATAGGCATCCTGTGCATCAAAAGCCACCGAAAAACCGACAATCTGTGCGATACGATAATCTAGGCTGGTGGTTTCGGTGTCAAAAGCAAAGCGTTTTTCAGTATTTAAACGTTCAAACAGCTTATCCCAATCTTCCTGAGTCAACACAGTATGATAAGTGGCTTCTCCAAGCTGATCATTATCACTGCTTAGTGTTGCCTGCTGGTCATCGGCTTCCTGAGGTTCAGGTGCTGCTTTGGCAGTAATCGATTGGGTAGCCTGTTTATAATTACGGTTGTTTGGATTATTTGGATGATCCAGTGATTGCAGCTGGTTACGGAATTCCAGTTCAGTATACAGATTACGTAAAGCTTCTACATTTGGATCCTGAAGTTTCAGGTCATCATAAGTGAAGCTTAAATCCAGATCGCAAATGATGCTGGCCAACTGATGATCCAGTGCAATGCCATCGGTATTGTCTTTAATATTCTGACCAACTTTACCTTTGATCTTGTCGACATTTTCCAGAATGCCACCAATCGAGCCATATTCATTGAGTAATTTGGCTGCAGTTTTCGCCCCAATCCCAGGCACACCCATAATACCGTCTGAGGCATCGCCCATCAGGGTCAGATAGTCAATGATCTGGTTTGGCCATACACCAAACTTTTCAAAAACCCCATCAACATCCATTGGTTTTTCTTTGAAACTGTCTTCCAGGGTCACTTTATCAGTCACCAGCTGTGCCATGTCTTTATCACCAGTCGAAATCAGCACCTGATGGCCTAAAGCTTCAGCACGTTTAGCCAGTGTACCAATAATGTCATCCGCTTCCGCACCTGGCAGCATATGCAGGGGAATGCCCAAAGCACGAATCAAGGCATGTAAGTATGGAATTTGCTGTGACAGTTCTTCCGGCATGCTCGGACGGTCACCTTTATAAATAGGTGATAGCTCGTGACGGAAAGTCGGTTCAGGCGTGTCGAAAATCACCGCCATATGGGTTGGCTGGGTACGGCGCATCAGTTTTTGAATAGCAGAAATCGCACCACGAATTGCATTGGTGTGCAGACCGGTTGACGTGGTTAATGGTGGTAGTGCATGAAAGGCACGAAATAAAAAGTAAGAGCCATCGACCAAGACAAATGGTGGCATGTAATCAATTCCTTATTCAAAAAACAGTTTTATTGTACGTGATTTTTACTGCACTCGCAGGGGCAAGTCGGTTTCTACAGCTTAGCGAATATCGGGTGAAGATGAAATAAGCAGTACAAGCTGTTGTATGATGACATGGTTAAGGAACGAGAACGAGAAGAATGACGGCAGGGCAAAATGAATTGCGTATGATCTGGCTGATTAGTCTGGTGATTGTGGGAATAAGTGCATGGTATCTGGAATTGCAGATCGTGACTTATCTCACTGGTCTGGGTTTCCTGATCAGCGTGATGCAATATATCAGTGCCATTGAAGCACCCGTGCGGGATCTGGCAGTACCGACGCAGGTGATTGTGCCAGCCAATTCTAAAATACCGCTGTATATTTCTTCTATTATCGCCATTGTCGGAGGCGTGACTGAACTCAACTGGCTGATGGGGATTGGCATTACCGCCTGGATTTTCTTTCTATTACGCTGGCTACAGCGTTTGGAACGTAACATTGTCCAGTTGCAATCTCGTTACCGGTCAACAGATCAGGCTCATCCAGAAATCACTCAACCAGATATTCCTTTACCTATTGCTGCTCAAGCAAGTCCAGATCAACCACAATTGCTAGATCAGATCCAGCAGTGGATTTTTCGAGGAAATCCGGTTCTTAAAGCTGCGATCGCGATTCTGGTCATTGGGATTATTTTATTACTCCGTTTTGCAACAGAGCACTGGCAGCTGAGCCTGGCGGTGAAATTAGGATTGGTCGCTTTATCTGCTGTTGTTGTGACCGGATTGGGTTATACCCTGATCGCTAAAAATCGAAGTTTTGGTCTGGCACTGGAAGGCTTGGGATTAGGGGCACTATTTCTGACCTTGTTCTTTGCCTATTACAATCTGGTGATTGCCACGTTGCCACTGGCAGCTCTGGTGTTCTTGGTCATTTTGGCAATTACGCTGTACTTAAGCTTGAAACAGGAAAGTATTGAGCTGGCAGTCATGGCCTTATTCATTGCCTATCTGGCGCCGTTTACCTTGCCGACCCGGGATGCTTCTGCGGTTGAGTTCATTAGTTATTATCTGCTGATTAATATCGGCGTGCTGTTACTTAGCAGTTTGCGGCCCTGGAAAATCCTGAACCAGATTGCTTTTCTGGTCACAGTCATAGTAGGTGGGATGTATAGCCTGATTCATGGTCATACATACGAGCGTTATACCATGACCGTCCTGATTCTGGCACATAGTGCGGTATTCATCTGGCTAGGCTTTCGCTTTAGCCAGTTACTGGCCCGGCAGGATCTTTCCCGTTTTCGTTTAAAACCGGTTCTGGATCTTGCCCTGATTTTCGCTGCACCGATTACCGCCTATATTTTCCTGTATCTGATTCACTTTAATCAGCCTGATCAGAAGCTTTGGCAAGCCGGACTTAGTCTGTTATTTGCCGGGATATTTGCAATCTGTTGGACTTTAGTGCGTCGCAGAGAAAGTATTCAGGTCATTTCCCAAAGTTATCTGAGTCTGATGCTGATCTTTCTGGCTTTGGTTCCACCCATTTTATTGACAGAGCAGTGGAGTGTAGTCGGTTGGGCGGTAGAAGGCGTACTGATTTATCTCTGGGCATTGGAAAAGAATATTCGGGTTGCGCATTACCTGAGTATGGGACTGCTGATCATGGCAGGTTTCAGTAGTGTTTACTATCTGATTGAGCTTAATCCCACACCGCGGAAAATTTTCTGGATTCTCAGCTTCTGTTATGTCGCCGTCGTCTTCCTTAGTCAGCTTAAAGCCAAATATCGCCAGCAGCTCAATAGTTTAAGTATCAGTTTTCTGAGCATTCTCAGTTTTGCTTCGACCCTGATGTTGTTTGCCTTGCTTGAAGATGAGTTTGCTCATGAACAGGCTTATATTTATAGTTTATTCAGTCTTGGACTGGGTTATACGGTTCTAAGTGAAATCATACAGCGCAAGCATCAGGAATGGTGCTGGTTATTGCCAAAATGGAGTGGTCTTACGCCATTGGTGATCATTGCGATTTTGCTGGCTGTTGATTATAGCGAAAATGGGATTCTGGTCTGGCCAAGTGCTTTGGAGCGTGGAATCTTTGCACTTTCATCATTATTGCTGGCTGCTTTATGGTTAAGACCGGTGAAAGGAATTGATTTATCCAAAGAGTGGATGAGCTTTGGGGTATTTGCCAGCCTGACTTTGGCTAGTGTATGCCTAATACCGAGCATGCCTTATCTCAGTATGGTAATTCTGCCTTTGGTATTCTGGTTCTGGTGTTATCGACGAAAAGAAAATTCAGAGTGGCGCTTACTTTGGCAGAGTAAAAACTGCTTAGTGTTAATGGGAGCTTGGTTAATATGCTCACAGCTGTTTAACCAGCAAGCTTTCCAATATTACTGGTTACCTCTATTCAATCCATTTGACCTGATTAGTCTGGCCATGCTTGCCAGTTTCCTGTGGATGCTGTTGCAGCAGATTCGGGCAGGACACGATCGTGGGATGATGTCGGTACTGATGGTACTAAGCCTGTTATGGCTGTCGAGCTATATTGTATTACGGGCCTTACATATCTATCTGCAAACACCATTCAATAGTCTGGAATTGTGGAGCAATGCTACAGTACAGTTAAGCCTGACGATTCTTTGGGTATTGCTGGCTTGGGCAACCATGTGGACGGCTACGCTAAAAAGGCTTAAACCGATGTGGATTTTAGGAGGCAGTATTCTGGTAATCGTCAGCTTGAAGCTGGTGTTATTCGACTTATCTCATACCGGTACACTGACACGTGTGATTTCATTCTTGCTGGCCGGTGGGGTCATGCTACTGATTGCGTATATAGCACCAATGCCGGATGGGGAGAAAAGGGTTTGAATCTAAATTACTCGATTTGAGCGTTAATTTAATCTCCCCAAACCCTGAACGAGCTTAAAGCACTACTTTAAACGATGTGTAAGAGAAAGACAGGCTTTTTATGACAGTTCCTCCCTTAGTAAAGGGAGGTTAAGAAAGGATATAGAAAAAGTTATTTTAAATCCGGCTCTCTCTTAAGCTCCTTCTCATTGGCATATTGATCAATGTCTTCATTTTCCAGTGGGCGAGCCAGTGGATGATCAACAAAGCCCATTTTTGGTACCGGAATCTCAATCTGGTTATCGAGAAAGCCATTTCGAATCCGTTCCTGCATTTCATCACGGACTTTCAGATAATTTTCCTGCTGGCACCAGATCGCAAACAAAAGTTCAATCGAAGATTCACGGAAGGCGGTGACTGTGACTGCAGGCTTTGGATCGGCCAGAACCAGCGGATATTTATTGGCAACATCAAGCAGTACTTCACGCACCTTGATGATGTCTTCATGAAAATTAATAGCCAAGGTAATCGGAATACGCCGGATCGGAAACTTGGACAGGTTATGTACCGGAGCCCGAATCAGCTGTTCGTTCGGCAAACGTACATAGATATTGTCTTGGGTAAGTAGTTTAACCGAGAGCAGATCAATCGAAATCACTTCACCTTCAACGGTATGTCCACGAATCAGTGTAATCTGAATGGTATCACCTACTTCAAAAGATCCTTCACCAATCAGGAAGATACCGCTGATCAGGTTGGATGCAGAGGTTTGGGATGCGAAACCCAGTGCGACGGTTAAAATACCTGCTGCACCGAGAAAGACACTGAGTTTAAATCCGGCTTCCTTCAAACTCGCCATCACAAACAGCAGGAAAATAAAGTAGAAAATCCCGCGGCGCCAGACCATTTGCTGATGCGCATTAAAGCGTATACCAATAGTACGGATAAAAGCATTCGAAAAAAAACGTGCGATCAGGAAACCAATAAAACACAGCACAACCGCGACGACGATTTCAGTCAGGCGATCGGTATTAATATTGGTAAATACTCCCTTGAGACTGTTGGTGACTTCGGTTGGAATATTCGAATTTGGCATCACACGCTCTTAGAAAAATGAATCAAACATATTAAATAAATTTCCCGCCGGATCACGCGGTGGGTGTAAATAATCCACTTCACCCGCATTGGGCGGGGTACGGTTTTCCACCCGGATCCGGGGTGGGCGATCCAGACCTTCATGCAAAACCTTAATCTGCGAGGTCCACAGACGTTCAGTGCTGGCACTATAAAAGAGAGGTAATGCAGGTACTGGAACATTCATACGATCGAAACGTAGTTGCTTGTGACTGGTATTATGAAATTCAATTGGAGTCACAGCACGGAATGCACGAGGACGCAATTGTTCTAGCTCGGTTCTTCCGTCGACTGCGGTAGCATAGCAAATTTCACCGGAACGATGATTGGGCCCAAACCAGGTGTCTTTCGGTAAAATCACTGGAAGATCAAAAATCGGTTCACGTTGACCTTCGACAAAACCGGCAATCCATAGCGGGGTGCTAATATAGAGCGTTCCACGTTGACCGGCCGGAATATAAATTGGATCAACCGGTTTAATCACCACTGAGCGATTCGCCAGACGAGGCATAAGCTGTAACTTGCTTTGGGTAGATTTGAACATATAGCGTTCAATTTTCACCGGGGTCGGGAATGCAAATAGTGGATCACTAATCTGATGCCATTGCTGTTCATAATCGTACTGCACCGTCGGACGATAATATTCCAGTCGCCATTCTTGCAAGCCTCGGGTCAAACGAAACAGCAGAGAGCCAAATTGCCAGGCCTTGGACTCGTTAATTTCAAAACTTTGCTCTCCCCACCATTGAATTCTGGGAGACTGTAGGTTTAATTCCTCTTGATCTTGCGGCAATGTTGGCATCCTTTCTTGCTAAATCTTTGAAAACATACTTCACGCTGTCATATGCTTAGAGTACACTCAATTTAAATTTTTTCATCATTATTATAATCTGCGATGCAAGTACTGAAACAATTACAAATCCCGTATAGCTTTGCGAAACGTCATGGTGTGCTATTGCGTTATGAGGGAGATCAGGCTTTTATTGTCCGTCGTGACAATACATCTATGCTTGCATTACAGGAAGCACGCCGTTTGCTGGGTCATCCGGCCCAGTATCAACATTGTACAGAACAAGAATTCAATCAGTTACTCAGTTCCAGTTTTGCCGGCGATAGTGGTGAGTCACAGCAGGTCGCGGCTGGTCTGGAAGATCACCCGGATTTATTAAGTCTTGCCGATTCAGTTCCTGAAGCTGAAGACCTGATGGATCAGGAAGATGATGCGCCTATTGTCCGTTTGATCAATGCCTTGTTATCGGAAGCGATCCGTGTTGGCGCCTCAGATATCCATGTGGAATCTTTCGAAAAACGACTTTCTGTACGCTTGCGTGTCGATGGACAGTTGCGTGAAATTGTGCAGCCGCGTCGTGAGCTGGCGCCATTACTGGTATCACGGATCAAGGTCATGGCCAAGCTGGACATTGCAGAAAAACGTATTCCTCAGGATGGACGTATTTCCTTGCGTCTGGCAGGGCGTGAAGTCGATGTCCGTGTTTCAACCTTGCCATCCTCTTATGGGGAGCGGGTGGTGATGCGATTGCTAGACAAACAGGCTGGCCGTCTAAATATGACTCATCTGGGCTTGATGAATAACGATTATGATCGACTCAAGACCCTGGTGCATCGTCCTCATGGCATTATTCTGGTGACTGGACCTACCGGTTCGGGTAAGACCACTACCTTATATGCAGCACTTTCTGATCTAAATGATGGTTCCAAAAATATCCTGACGGCTGAAGATCCGGTGGAATATCAGTTAGAAGGGATTGGTCAGACTCAGGTAAATACCAAAGTCGACATGACCTTTGCTCGTGCTTTAAAAGCCATGTTGCGTCAGGATCCGGATGTGGTGATGGTCGGTGAGATTCGTGATCTGGAAACCGCAGAAATTGCAGTTCAGGCCTCACTGACAGGTCACCTGGTATTATCAACGCTGCATACCAATACTGCGATTGGTGCAGTGACCCGTCTGAAAGACATGGGAATTGAACCATTCTTGCTATCGAGCTCCTTAATTGGGGTAGTTGCTCAGCGTCTGGTACGGACTTTATGCCCACATTGTGCAACCTGGAAAGATGCAGATGCATTTGAACAGAATCTGTTTGAACATATTGAGCATCCACAGGATTTAAGATTACCTCAACCGCACGGTTGTGAACGGTGTGGTAATACCGGCTTTAGTGGACGTACCGCCATTTATGAAATTGTACCGGTTGATGAGCATATGCGCCGTCTGATTCATGGTAATGCGGCTGAATATGAGCTGGAAACCTATGCACGTCAGCAATCTGGTTCAATTCGCGATGATGGTTTACGTAAAGTGCTGGCTGGAAAAACCACGATTGAAGAAGTTTTGCGTGTAACCAATGAGGCGGCAGAGTAAATTTTTATTCGATGGGATAGGAAGGCACAGTTTTCTTAAGTAAATATCTCAAGTGATCATTTTTCTATGAAATAGCACAAAGTAATTTTTATCAATATTTTATAAGAATGATCAACTCTATCCTGAAATGACTTCTGATTTTTCAGGATAGAGAGTGGAATGCTTATGTAGACTTAGGTGATGACATTCAAAGTAACATCAATATTGTTTCGGGTTGCATTTGAATAAGGACAAACGATGTGTGCGGCATCGACCAGCTTTTGAGCTTCGTCCTGTTCCATTCCTTCTAAATGAATATTTAAAGTCACTTCAATGCCAAAACCGGTAGGAATCGGACCAATGCCAACTTCACCTTCAATATAGGCATCTTTGCTAATATTGATTTTATCCCGGTTGGCAACAAACTTCATGGCACCTAAAAAACAGGCTGAATAACCTGCAGCGAACAATTGTTCAGGATTGGTCCCGCCACCTGGGCCACCCATTTCCTTGGGCACTGCCAGTTTCACATCCAGAATCTGATCGTCAGAGGTTGCACGGCCATCTCGACCGCCTGTAGCTTTGGCACGTGCGGTATATACTGCTTTTTCTAATGACATGAGAGTATTTCCTGCTTGTTCTTTTATGGAACTTCTATGCTCCATAATTTCTAGGGAAGAATAAGCAGGGATTTTGTTAATTTATGCAAGCGAATGAGAATGCGGTAAAAAGTCTGACTTAAGAGAACTTTAGTAGCTTGCGATGCTGCATGAGTGGCATAGACTCACGCACTTTGGCCTGCCCAGTCAAATCAAAATCAACCGTAATAATCTGTGCGCCTTCCGCATGCACCATATCGAGAAGTTGACCACGGCTGTTTGCTGCAGCAGCATGTCCCCAAGTTTGACGTTTTTCACCATGCCAGCCCTGTTGAGCAGCGCCAAGAACTGTGCATTGGGTATCCATAGCACGTGCTTGCAATAATAATTGCCAGTGCATTTGGCCAGTGGTGAAGGTAAAGGCAGATGGTGCAGTCAAAATATTTGCACCTTGTGTACGTAAATGAAGCGCAAGTTCAGGGAAGCGCAGGTCATAGCAGACCATCATGCCAATATTGCCAAAAGGCGTCTTCGCAACGACGACATCGGTACCTGGTTCAAAGAATTGGGATTCCTGATAGCCCCCAACAGCATCACCGACCTGCACGTCAAAGAGGTGAATCTTGTCATAGCGAGCTTCAGTTTTTTCTGGACTAATACACAGACTTACGGTTCTAACCCGGCCATCTTCAATAATCGAACCATCAGGACGATAAGGACAGGGTAATGTCCCTGCGATAATCCAGATCTGATATTGATGCGCTAGTTGTTGCAGGCGTTGTTGAATGCTCTCGAATTGAGCTGCAGTTTCGCGCTGCTTACCAGCAGCAAAACAGACGAAATTTTCAGGAAAGACAATAAGCTCAGCACCTTTTGCTTTACTTTGTTGAATTAATGATTCGATGGTCATGAAATTTTGCTCAATTTCATTTTGGGAATTCATCTGTGCAACAGAAAGTAAAGTCATAGGGATTCCTTATTGTGTGTTCATACCTTTTGTTCAGACACTTGATCTAGATTATCTTGTTCTTTTTGCAACTGTTTGACCAAGGGCTCAAACATATTCTGGTTGCTCTGATTTAACCGCATTAAAGTCTTGTGTGCATCTAGAACAGTTTTCAGCATTGCTTGATGCGTCACATGTTCTTCCATCAGTTTACGCGTACATACATTTGAATCACCGCAGTAATCCAAAATGACAAAGACCTGCCCCAAGCCCATACTGTTGGCCAGAGTCGTGATATCAGAGTTAGTCGACAACATCACCGCCTGGATCTTATGGAGCTGCTTAAGTTTAAGTCCTAATTTTGCCAGGACACCCAGTACAGTGCTGTCAATAAAGCTGGTTTCAGTCAGATCAACAATTGCGCCAACAACGTTGTCCTGCTGCTCAAGTTTGTTCAGTAATTTGTCTAGACTAATACAAGATTGGGCCCGCACTTCGCCGATAAGCTTAAAAATATGCGTTCCATTCAAGCTTGCATATTCAACATGACCTGTTGACATATAAATGCCATTTGCAGAGAAGGATATTAAATTATCCCATAGGGTCTATAGATACTCAAGTAGCTGAAAGTCGCAATCAAATTAAGTGCTTATAAAGCTTGTGATTATACTGCTATTTCACTCTTATAAAGCTGAGAATGGCAATATCGTCGGCAACATGTTCGGGTGCTTCGAAGGATTCGTTCTGTAAATGATGCAATAATTGGGAAAACTGTTCATTCAGACCGCCGCTAAATGGCTCCAATGCCCCATCTGAACAGATAATGAAACGTGCATTGCGGCTGAGGATATACTCATTTTCTTCTACCTCAAGGTCTTCAGTCAGGCCTAGAGGAAAACTGCTGGATGACAGGATTTTTGGTTCCTGATTCGGTTCAAAGATGATCGGAGGAGGATAGTGACCAGCACTGGACCATTTCAAGACATGGGTTTCCAGGTTCAGAATTCCGGCAATCATGGTAATATGTTTTTCAATATTTTCCTGAACCAGCATCCCATTTAGTTTCTTGATTAGTTCACGAGGCGTTTTCGAACGTCCATGAAAAGCCGCCATCCAGGACGTTAATAAACTGCTGGTAACGCCATGACCAGAAACATCCGCAAGATAGAAAATGACTTCTTTATCGCTGATTTTCCAGTAATCGTACCAATCGCCAGACAGATAGGCTGAAGGCTGAAAATAGGTTTCAACCGCATAATTGGTCAATTCAATTTCATTCGGTAGCAAACGTTTTTGTAACTCTGCCGCTGAAGGAAGATCACGACTATCCTGATTACGCTTATATTGCGCATCGATTTTTTGTAATGCGATATCGGGTTGTTCAGGCAGTTTATTCCAGATCCAGCCTGCCAAAGCGCCTTGTTCCCAAGCTTGTGCCAAGGCTGTTCCTTCATTTTCCAGCGCTAATACTACAGTCGGAAGGTTCCACTTGTATTTCAGATAATCATGTACATCTGCAATGGCAATAATCGTTGCATCGTACAACTCGTGATCTTCCAGCTTGATTACTTGAACGTGCGGAAGCTTCTCAAGCACTTGATCTAAATAAGGAATATCGCGAGTAGGTTGAATGAAATACATAGACAGGTAGTTCGATCCTGGAATGAGTTATAAGATGTACTATAACAAGCAAATGATTGCTAGCGAACAGTTTTCGCTAGCAAATCATCATTCAGCTTAGGTTTCAAAGGTCATCACTAGAAGATTCAGTCTCATTTTCATCGAAAGATTCATCTTCAAGATTTTCATCATCGAAGTCATCTTCAAGGAATAAAGATTCCTGTTCCAGACCTTTTTTCTGGGCGATCATATAATTGGTGCGTTGCAAATAAATATCGCGGATTTGTGCATAACGATCACCTGTTAACACACCTTCAATATCAAGTAATTCTGCACGATTATCAATTGCACGCCAGAATTGGTCACCCCAATACAAGCCTTCATCATCTTCAAGAATATATTTCTGTGGACGGGTCTGGCTATCGACTGCCATACCGAAAGTATCACGCACAGAACTTGGGCCCAGGAACGGTAACATCACATAAGGACCGGAAGGCACACCATAATAACCTAGCGTGATCCCGAACTTTTCATCTTCATGATCCAGTCCCAGACGACGGGCAGGATCTGCCAGACCTAAAGTAGTTAAGGTATTAATGGTAAAACGGCCCAAAGATTTTGCTGCACGAGCAGGACGGCCCTGAATCAACTGGTTTACCGCATTCCATGGTTCACCTAAATTGCTACGGAACTGGGTATAGCTGCCACGCACATCTTGAGGAACCTTTTCCTGATACTGAACCGCAATGGGGCGAACGACTGCCTGGTCGATCGCATCATTAAATTGATACACCTTTCTATTCCAGCCCTGGAAAGGATCTTTAACTTCTTCAGCCTGTGCAGCACTAGCATCGACTTTTAGCTGGGTTTGCAAATGACTCACTTTAGAAGATATTTTTTCTCTGAGTGGAACCGTAGTGGTAGTAGCAGAAGATTCAGTTTCTATTTCAGTCTGTTCAGCCTGAGTAGTGTCTTCAGCAAAAATTAATGGGCTAGAGGCCAAAGAAAATAAGCATAAAGATAAATAAATAGAGCGATGCATAAGGAAACCCCAAAGCCTTGTTTTGAGTATAGTGGCGTTGTTTAACCCGGAATAATAAACTGTATTACTAGGAATAGGCGTAATTTAAGCAAAATTGTATAATAAATGAATAAAAACTTCATAAAAGGCTAAAAATTAGACATGCGGTAAGATTTATTTGAAAAAGGTGTTGCAAGCCCTCTGAAATGCTGTAGAATGCACATCCATCGGCGGTGATGAAGATTAAAACTTCTGATAAAACAGTAACTTAGCATGAAATGGTTGAGTTAGGGTTTAGAAAGAAAGTTTAAAAATAATTTTCATTACTGGTTGACTTTCTAGAGATAGAGAGTAATATAGCCGACCTAGCTTGCTACTGACGAAGTAGTGAGAAGATCATTAAGAGATTATGAAGAACAACTTGTGTGGA
>NZ_VPED01000044.1:0-16157 GCF_013417335.1 Acinetobacter sp. YH16031 | reverse complement strand
GCTCATGAAATACGGTATTCTGATGTGACAAAACCTGAATCCTGGTCGTTAAAGTGTTTGTTTGCACTCATATTTTAACTGTTAGGACTCAGGTTTTTTTATTTAAAGCAAACTATGGGACAGCAGTACCCAAAAGGGTGGTTTTTAAACATCTGAACAATTTCATTAAGACTTATTTAAACTGAATAGAACCATTGGCATTGACGGTCATTTTGGATTCACCCGCTGCCATTTCCTGTTCTGGAACTGCTTCGGCATAAGCAGATTTGGCCATCGCCATGCGTGGCACAGGTGGATAACCCGAATTATTGGTGTTGATATTCAGATTCACCAGTTGATAGCCTGGTTTGTTCCAAGCTTGAGCCAGACTTTGCGCACGTTGCTGGAAGTTTTTCGAGGCTTCAAGCATCAGCTCGTTTTCTACTTTCTTGCGTTTTGCTTCAGATACTGTGAAGTTAATCGATTCAGTCTGGAAGTTTTGCTGTAGCTCAGCAATCAGTTGCGAGGCGGCTTTAAAGTCAGTCGATTCAATCCGTACCTGCGCACGAGCACGCCATTCTCTTAACTTGCGGTTGTCGTTGTCATAGACTGGATAGGTATGCTGTGAACCGGTTTCAATTTTTACCGTAGGATATTTTTTAGCAGTATTAATGGCCTGCGTCATCAACTGGTTGATTTGTGCTGCCAGCTCAGCCGGCTGTTTATTAGATTTTTCAACAAATAAATTGGCATTCATCAGGTCATTGGAAATATCGCGGCTGGCTTCTGCCGAGATATTCACCACATTATAATTCAAGGTTTCTTCAGGAGCTGCGAAAGCGGCAGAAGATAATGCGCCGAGCAAAGCAAGCGCTGAAAAAGAAGAAAGACGCATGTTGTTGTCCTGTTTTAGTGAAATTGTTGGCCTTGTGCTGATCATAAAATACTAAGGTGAAAATGTGTTGATATTCCGAAATTATTGTCGTTGGATTGTTAAAAATATATTTTATTTATTGTAGATATATCGGAACTAAATGTGATGAAAATTATATGCTTATTGAGATAATTGTTTGATAATTACACTGTTGTATTCATGACAACAAAATTGCATAAAATATTCAGGTTTCCTTGTCATTGTTATACGTTCCGTTGATAATTTAGACAGCAACATTTTTTGATATATTTTTTCAATAACAGCCGAGGCAAATTGATACTAAAAGTTGTTTATTTTCCTGAAAAAAACTGTATCATCCGCCTCTCCTAGTTACTGAATAGAAAATTGTCTAACTAGATTATATAAAGCACCGAGTCAAACGACCGCAAGTCACCAGACTTATTTCTTTCAACCCATATCAGAGATGGTAATTCGATATGAGCGTTTCTTCTGTAAATCCTGCCACCAATTCCACAAACGAATACTACTTGACTCGCCAAAGTCAGATGGAATCGAATGTGCGTAGTTATCCACGTAAATTACCGTTAGCGATAGCGAAAGCACAAGGTTGCTGGGTTACCGATGTTGAAGGTACGGAGTACCTTGATTGTTTAGCTGGGGCAGGGACATTGGCATTAGGCCATAATCACCCTGCGGTCATTCAAAGTATCCAGGACACACTTGCAAGCGGTCTTCCACTGCATACGCTGGATCTCACCACTCCTTTAAAAGATGCTTTTACTGAGGCACTTCTTGCTTACCTGCCAGGTGGTAAAGAAGAATATTGCCTGCAGTTCTGTGGTCCATCTGGTGCAGATGCGACTGAAGCAGCGATTAAACTTGCCAAAACCTTTACTGGCCGTAGTTCAGTGATCAGCTTCTCTGGTGGCTATCACGGTATGACTCACGGTTCTTTGGCGATGACAGGTAACCTGTCTGCGAAGAACTCAGTGAATGGTTTAATGCCAGGCGTTCAATTCATGCCATATCCGCATGAATACCGTTGCCCATTGGGTCTAGGCGGTGAAGCGGGTGTTGATGCTTTGACTTATTATTTCGAAAACTTCATTGAAGATGTCGAAAGCGGTGTAACCAAGCCAGCAGCTGTAATTCTTGAAGCGATTCAAGGTGAAGGCGGCGTGGTAACTGCACCGGTAAAATGGTTGCAAAAAATCCGTGAAGTGACTGAAAAACACAATATTGTGTTGATTCTTGACGAAGTTCAAGCAGGCTTTGCGCGTTCAGGCAAAATGTTCGCATTCGAACATGCGGGTATCGAACCTGATGTGGTTGTCATGTCTAAAGCCGTTGGTGGTAGCTTGCCACTTGCAGTACTGGGTATCAAACGTAAGTTCGATGCATGGCAACCTGCTGGCCACACCGGTACTTTCCGTGGTAACCAGCTGGCAATGGGTACAGGTCTTGCGACTCTACAAACCATTAAAGAACAAAATCTTGCGCAAAATGCACAAGAACGTGGTGATTTCCTGCAAGCTGAACTGAAAAAACTGGCTGCTGAATTCCCATGTATCGGTAACGTACGTGGTCGCGGTCTGATGATTGGTGTTGAAATCGTCGACGAGCGTAAACCGGCAGATCATATGGGTTCTTTCCCTGCTGATGGCCAATTGGCTGCAGCAATTCAAACCGCTTGTTTCAACAACAAACTGTTGCTGGAAAAAGGTGGTCGTAACGGTACAGTAATCCGTTTACTTTGCCCATTGATCATCACTCAAGCTGAGTGTGAAGAAGTTCTGGTTCGCTTCAAGAAAGCGGTTGCTGAAGCTCTAATCGCAGTTCGAGGCGCATAATTCATGGTAGATTTTGCAGAACACCGTAAAGCGTTACTCTGCAATGATGCTGCATCTATCGCTGACTATGAGTCGGCGATGGATCAGGCGACCAAAGCGGTTGCAGCATGGTTGCAAAACGACAAGATGTATACCGGCGGTAGCATCAAGGAATTGCGTAGCGCAATTGCGTTCAATCCTTCTAAAGAAGGCTTGGGCGTACAGAAATCTTTAGAGCGTATGGTTGAGCTATTCCTCAACAAGAGCTTGAAAGTACATCATCCGCATTCGCTAGCACATTTGCATTGCCCGACCATGGTAACCAGCCAGATCGCGGAAGTGCTCATTAATGCCACTAACCAGTCAATGGACTCTTGGGATCAAAGCCCGGCAGGTTCTTTGATGGAAGTGCAGCTGATTGACTGGCTACGTCAAAAAGTCGGCTATGGTTCAGGTCAGGCAGGTGTGTTCACTTCTGGTGGTACGCAATCCAACCTGATGGGCGTATTGCTGGCGCGTGATGCCTGCATCGCGAAAAACTGGAAAGACGAAAACGGCAATCCGTGGTCTGTTCAGCGTGATGGTATCCCTGCGGATGCAATGCGTAACGTCAAAGTCATCTGTTCTGAAAATGCACACTTCTCTGTGCAAAAGAATATGGCGATGATGGGCATGGGCTTCCAGTCCGTTGTGACTGTTCCTGTCAATGAAAATGCGCAGATGGATGTTGATGCTCTGGAAAAAACCATGGCGCATCTTCAGTCTGAAGGCAAAATCGTGGCATGTGTGGTTGCAACAGCGGGTACTACTGATGCTGGTGCAATTGATCCACTGAAACAGATTCGTGAAATCACCAATAAATATGGCGCGTGGATGCATATCGACGCAGCATGGGGTGGGGCACTGATCCTGTCTAATGACTATCGTTCTATGTTGGATGGTATCGAGCTGTCTGATTCTGTGACACTGGATTTCCATAAGCATTACTTCCAGACCATTTCATGCGGTGCATTCTTGCTGAAAGATGAAGCGAACTATCGTTTCATGCACTATGAAGCTGAATACCTGAACTCTGCGTACGACGAAGAGCACGGTGTTCCTAACCTGGTATCGAAGTCACTACAAACCACTCGTCGTTTCGACGCGTTGAAATTGTGGATGACTGTAGAAGCACTGGGTGAAGAGCTTTATGGTTCGATGATCGACCATGGCGTGAAATTGACTCGCGAAGTGGCAGACTACATCAAAGCAACTGATGGTTTAGAACTTCTGGTTGAGCCACAATTCGCATCAGTATTGTTCCGTGTAGTTCCAGCAGGCTATCCAGCTGAATTTGTGGATGCTTTGAACCAGAACGTCGCAGACGAACTGTTTGCACGTGGTGAAGCAAATATTGGTGTGACTAAAGTGGGTCAAGTTCAATCACTGAAAATGACGACTTTAAGCCCGGTTGCAACCCTTGAAAACGTGAAGAACCTGTTGGCACTCGTGCTTGCAGAAGCGGATCGTATCAAGGATTCAATTGCGGATGGGACTTATACACCGCCAATTGCTTAATCAATTGCAGGTGAAAAAAAGGAGATCGTTAAGGTCTCCTTTTTTATTGGAATTTGGCTGACACATAGATAATGATTTTTAAATAAAATTAAGCTGCAAATAAAGGACTAAAGCCTTTTTTCCTTAATAGTTTACGGTACATACTGGAGCTGCGATCTGCCGGGAAATGTGCTTCCAGAGATAAGTCTAGCGGTAAAAACTCAGGCTTCTGATTTTCGACAATCAGACGATCTTCTTCAAAAATCTTCAGATTAAAATCATAGGCTTCTTCGACAGGTAAGTCTTTATCATAATTACGACAGATGGGGGCAAACAGTCGGGTCTGACGGGCGGTCATCGGTGAGGCAGCATTCATAATCACCTGTTTGGCATCATTAGGGAAATGGATGGTCAGGGTCGCGGTAAAGGGCAGACTAATTTCAAAATGTCGTAGCCATTTAAAATCTTCCTGACCGCGCTGATCTAACCCAATCGGATAACGGCCGACACTGCTGATATAGTCGGCATTAAAACCATATTCAGTTTCCGTTGTGGTGTAATCCGGGACTTCGACATCATTCGGATCACCAAAGGTATCCGGATGTACCCAGGCAAAATGGGCGACATCAATAAAACCTTCTAGCTGTCTGCCAGCAAAACATTTGATGTCGACTTGTGGGCAAACCAGTTGCTGATAATCTGCATCATTCCAATAAGGCATCACTGGAATATTCGGTTCAGCATCTTTGTCAGCTGTGAGTGAACACCAGATCAGACCATAACGTTCAACCGCGGCATAGGTCCGTAAATGAAACCGATCTGAAATTTTATGCTGTGGATGGGCAGGGATACGGTTGCATTTACCTTGTGTACCAAAACGCAAGCCATGATAAGGACAGACGATGCCTTGACCATCGTTTTTTCCCAAACTTAAAGGCATACCACGATGCGGACAGGCATCTTTGGCCACGATCAGTTTATCCTGCATCTTGTAAATGACCAGTGGTATATCTAGCAACATTGTCCCTAGCGGCTGTTCAGAGACATCATGGGCTAAGGCCACTGGATACCAATATTGAGCCAGGAGATGCCAGTCATGTTCCTCAAATGTCATGTGAATCGATAAATCGGGATTGAAAACTGGAATGGTTGTGCTGTTCATGACGCTATCACTGTGATTCTTTATTTCCAATATAGGCCAATGTGATGTTCTACGAAATTTCAAAGATCAGGACATCCTGTTGCATAAATTAGAACAGGAGATAATGAAGAATGAGCTATAGGCTAGTAATTCTAGTAATTAAAGGAAGTGATATTTAAAGCGCTTAAAAAGGTATACCGAAAGATGATTCTTCTATTTTCCATGCACAAAATGTGTATTCAGGGCTTTATACCTAATGTGATATGCAAGCTCCATTCAGACAAAATCAGCTAATGTCAGGGAACAACAAAAATATCTGATTCAGGATGAAGAGATGACTAATTTGCATGTATCCCAACCCGTTGGCTGTATTATTCAAGGAAAAATGGTACAAGGCGCTGCCGAAAGTTTTGTAGTGATCAATCCTGCTGATGAGCAGGTATTGGCACTGTGTTCCTCTCCCTCAGAAGCACAAATTGAAGACACTATCCGTAGTGCCGAGCAGGCTTTTCACCAATGGAAAAATACGGATGATGCAACGCGACAGTCAATCCTGCATCGTATTGCAGATCGTATTGAAGAACATCGGGAAGAGTTAGCGCGTTTGGTGGTGCAGGAGCAGGGCAAACCTTATGCACTGGCTGAATTTGAAGTCGGTGGGGCCATTGCCTGGACCCGCTATCAGGCAGAACTCAAGATTGAAACTGAAATCTTACAGGATGATGCCAACAAGCGGATCGAACTTCATCATCGGCCTTTAGGGGTCGTGGCATCGGTTACCCCATGGAACTGGCCTTTAATGATTGCTGTCTGGCATATCATGCCGGCAATTCGCGCTGGCAACGTGGTGATCAATAAACCTTCAGAATTTACCCCATTGTCGACACTTCGACTCGGTGAGCTGATTCAGCAAGAGGTTGCACCTGGAGTGGTCTCTATACTTACAGGAGGCGGTGAGGTCGGTGCCAATCTGACCAGTCACCCTGCAATTGCCAAAGTGGTATTTACCGGTTCAACTGCGACTGGGCAAAGAATCATGCAAAATGCAGCCGCGACTTTCAAACATCTGACACTGGAACTTGGTGGCAATGATGCAGGCATTGTTTTGCCAGATACCGATATCCAGGCAATGGCAACCCGAATCTTTAATGGAGCTTTTATCAACATGGGCCAGACCTGTGCAGCGTTGAAACGGCTGTATGTGCATGACAGCCAATATGATTCACTAGCACAGGAATTAGTAAAAGTCGCACAGCAACAATCTCTGGGAGATGGTTTAGCCGAGACGACTACTTTTGGCCCAGTGCAAAACATCAAGCAATACCAAAAAGTTCAGACCATGATTCAGGAAGCCCAGGATGAAGGGGCAATAGTCATGACATCTGGTCAGAATCTACCGGATACAGGCTATTTTATTGCACCAACAATTGTGACCAATGTAAGCCCAGATAGCCGTCTGGTGCAGGAAGAGCAGTTTGGTCCGGTGTTACCTTTGATTCGTTATCACGATATTGAAGAAGTACTGACTGAAGCCAACAATACGGATTTTGGCTTAGGTGGTTCGATCTGGTCATCCAATCTGGAGCAGGCGCAGCAGTTTGCTCAACGACTGAGTTGTGGTACGGCGTGGATCAATACGCATGGTGAGATTTTCCCGCATGTACCTTTTGGTGGATGGAAACATTCGGGCATCGGCGCACAGTTTGGACTGAGTGGCCTGCTCGAAAATACGATTCAACAGGTTGTTCATATCAATAAAAATTAAATCAAAAAAAGCTCAAGTTTAACTTGAGCTTTTTTCTTTTACTTAAAATATATCAACGTAATAAAGGGCGGGCAGCCTGAAAATCAAAATGTAATTGCTTGAATTTATTTAAGACAATATAAGATTTGATATGGCCGATAAAATTACAGCTTAGTAATTTTTCAGTCACAAAATTTGCCAGCATTTCCAGATTTTTAGCGCCTACTTTTAACATGAAATCTGCATCACCACTTAAAGAAAAAGCTTCCTGAATAGCTTCTTCTTCTTCAATCAATTGTTGAAAAGCGATCTTCGCTGCTGCGTCATGTGTTTTGAGATTGACCTGAACCATAGCCAAAACTGCAATTCCCAAAGCTTCAGGATGAATGCAGGCGCTATAACCCAAAATAATTCCTTTTTGCTCTAGCAGCTGACGCCGTCTAGAACATTGAGAGGCTGACAAACCGATTAAATCTCCGATTTCCTGATTCGTCAGGCGCCCATTTTTTTGCAAAGCCTGGATGATTTTCCAGTCAAATTTATCCATTGCATCCATTGCATTGAATCCTTATCCGATACACGTTTTATGTGTTTTTGAATCATTGTGACTTGCATTATGCACGAAATCAGAAAATGAAATGCAATATTCTGTAATTGAAGCATAATAAGTGATAGGGAAAATAATAATGTTTATGGAAATTGGTCAGTACCTTAATCAGCGCCTGCAAGAACTAGGAATTCAGTATATTTTTGGTGTGCCAGGTGACTTTAATCTCTCCTATTTAGAACAGATCGAAATTGATCCAAAACTCGAATTTATCGGTAACTGTAATGAGCTAAATGCAGCCTATGCAGCAGATGGTTATGCTCGTCTGCATGGTGTCGGTGCTTTACTGACCACTTATGGTGTTGGTGACTTAAGCGCGATTAACGGCATTGCAGGTGCATATGCTGAGCAGGTTGCCATGGTGCATATTTCAGGTATTCCGCCTTTGCATGCCGTAGAGCAGGGCGCTTTGTTACACCATACCCTGATTGATGGCGATTATGACAATATCATGAACTGCATGCGCGAATTTACCGTGGCACAGACACGTTTGACTCCTGCCAATGCAGTGATTGAAATTGACCGGGTATTAAAGCAATGTATATTGATGCGTCGACCGGTTCATATTCAGCTCCCTTCAGATATTACCCATCTCCAGATTAAAGTACCTAAGCAACCTCTGGATCTGAGCCGTCCACAGAGTGATCCAAAACTCTTGCAAGAAACTGCGACACGGGTAGCCAAACGCATCAAACAGGCACGTCAGCCAGTCTTGCTGATTGACAATGAAGCAGAAATTTTCCAGCTTACGGATATGCTGCAAAATTGGGCTGAGCGCATGCAGATTCCCTATACCTGTCTGTCTACTGCTAAAAATATCATGAATGAAAGCCATCCCCTATATGTGGGTGTTTATGCAGGTGCAGCAAGCGCAGCATCGACTTGTCAGTTGGTAGAGCAGTCAGATTGCCTGATTGCCATTGGACCACGTTTTACCGATGTTGCCACCGCATTTTTCTCACATCGTGTATCCGTACAAAATATGTTGTATCTGGCGGATTCCTGTCTTTGTCTGGATGGACAGATGATCAGTGGGCTGGATTTAGCTCAGTTGATCCAAGCCATCTCAAAACAGACTTTAGATGATCAACCACGTACTTTTAATCCTGCACCGAAACCATCGTTACAAACTCAACAGATCGAAGAAAATACTGCGCTGAGCCAAACTGCACTCTGGCAGCAGATTTCTGAGTTCTTACAGGAAGATGATGTGATTGTGGCAGAAGTGGGCACTGCCAATGCAGGTTTATCAGGATTGACCTTACCTGTGACCGCCAAGTATCTGGTTCAACCGATCTGGGGCTCGATTGGTTATACCTTGCCTGCCTTGCTTGGCAGTATGCTTGCTGCACCACAGCGCCGTCATCTGTTATTTATTGGTGATGGTTCGATTCAGCTGACCATTCAGGAGCTTTCTACCTTATTAAGAGAAGGCTTAAAACCCGTAATTTTTATTTTAAATAATGGCGGCTATACCATTGAACGTTTGATCATGGGTGAAAATGCCAAGTACAACGATATTCAGAACTGGCAATACAGCCAGTTTGCTCAAGTCTTTTCTGCTGATACTCCGCATCAGGCTCATATAGTGAAAACCCCGGCAGAATTAAAGCGTACACTCGCACAAGTTCATCAGGCTGAGGAATTATGTCTGATTGAACTGCAACTCCCACGTATGGATGCACCACAACGTTTAAAACAGTTTGCTGAAGTCGTGGCACGCTATGACTATGGTGAATATGGTTATAAGCAGCTGGTTGAGCAGAATACACCTCCCTACAAAAAGGCAATCTAGCAAAATGTAGAAATTAAAAAAATTGTTCACAAGGAGTGACAATATGGATGTTGAAGATCATCAATTAAAAAAACAGCTTTCCAACCGGCATATCCAGCTAATCGCCTTAGGCGGAGCCATCGGTACAGGATTATTTTTAGGTTTATCACATACGATTCAGCTGGCAGGCCCATCAGTACTTCTGGGCTATGCCATTGCTGGCATCATTGCATTTCTGATCATGCGTCAATTAGGTGAGATGGTGGTGCATGAACCGGTCAGTGGTTCATTCAGTTATTTTGCCAATAAATACTGGGGCAAAAAAGCAGGCTTTATTTCAGGCTGGAATTATTGGGTACTCTATGTCTTAGTGAGTATGGCTGAGTTGAGTGCAATCGGTACTTTTGTTCAGTTCTGGTGGCCGGAGATTCCGACCTGGCTCACGGCACTGGCATTCTTCCTGCTCATGAACGGCATCAATCTGGTGAATGTCAAATTCTTCGGTGAGAGCGAATTTATATTTTCCATGGTCAAGATCATTGCCATTTTAAGCATGATCGGATTCGGGATCTATCTGCTGTTTAGCGGTTCTGCAGGAAGTCAGGCCAGTGTGACCAACTTGTGGCAGCATGGCGGATTTTTCCCTGAGGGCTGGGCGGGTTTTATGATGGCACTTGCCGTGATTATGTTTGCATTTGGGGGGCTGGAGCTGATTGGTATTGCCGCCAGTGAAACCAAAAATCCAGAAAAGACCATTCCAAAAGCAGTCAATCAAATTGTCTACCGTGTACTCATTTTTTATATTGGCGCCATAGGTGTGTTGCTATGTCTCTATCCATGGAATCTGGTGGCGCAAGGCGGTAGTCCGTTCGTAATGATTTTCCAGTCATTGAACAGTCATGGTGTGGCCAATGTTCTTAATTTTGTAGTCTTGGTCGCTGCACTTTCGGTCTATAACAGCTGTATTTACTGTAATACCCGCATGTTGTTGGGTCTGGCTCAGCAGGGTAATGCACCGGCATTCTTAAAGAAAATTAACCGCCGTGGTATCCCGGTAAATGCTGTTCTATTCTCGGCAGCAGTCTCCGGTATCTGTGTATTAATGAATTACCTCATGCCGGGTGAAGCTTTTGGTATTCTGATGCTACTGGTGGTTTCAGCTCTGGTGATTAACTGGCTGATGATTTCACTGACCCATCTGAAATTCAGAAAAGCCATGCAGGAACAGCAGCAGACGACCGCATTCCCAAGTCTGTTTGGCCGCTGGAGTAATTACCTGACGATTTCATTTATCATCATGATTTTAATGATCATGAGCTTTACCAAAGAAATGCAGATTGCTGTTGCATTGGTGCCGGTCTGGTTGCTGTTTTTGACAGTGATGTATATCATGAAATATCGCAGGAAACCGGTACTCTTGCCTGAATCTACTGAACCCACCACTTAAATAAAAAGGCCCTGAACAGGGTCTTTTTTCTATTATATTGTCTTGATCAGGTGACGGATTAATTATCATAAAACCGTCATAAAGCTGTAACCCGGCTGTCATATTCCAAAATCAAAATGTGAGTATCGAAAACAGGTACTCAACTGAATCAAAAGTGGTGTACTCGAAATTTTAATAAATGAGAGAGATCCAGAATGCGCTTAACAAATATAGCAATCTTAATTGCAGCGGGGGTAGCGGCATCCACGACAGCGAATGCAGCACGTGACACTATTCAAATCGCAGGTTCTTCTACTGTTTTACCTTATGCCAGTATTGTCGCTGAAGAATTTGGCAATACTTTCCCTCAGTTTAAAACACCAGTCGTTGGTTCAGGTGGTTCATCTGGCGGCCTAAAACAGTTCTGTAATGGTGTAGGGGACAATACCATTGATATTGCCAATGCCTCGCGTCAAATCAAAAGTGCCGAACTGGCAGAATGTAAAAAGAATGGTGTCAACAAGGTACTAGAAATCAAGATCGGGTATGACGGGATTGTCTTTGCATCTAATTCGAATAAAGCCGCTTATAAATTACGACCTCAGCATGTTTATGCTGCTTTAGCTGCGCAGTTACCTTCTAAAGGGAAAATGGTGGCTAATCCATATACCCGCTGGAACCAGATTGATCCAGCTTTGCCGAATGAACCCATCACTTTAGTGATTCCGGCTTCAAATCATGGCACACGTGAAGTCTTCCAGGAGAAGATGGTGGATGCAGGCTGTGAAACGTATGCTGCAATTAAGTCTCTAGATAAAGATGCCAAGAAAAAGGCGTGTAGCACCTTCCGTAAGGATGGACGCGTCATTGAAATATCAGGTGACTATACTGAAACCTTGGCACGTTTAAAGACCTCACCAAGTGCAGTCGGTGTCTTTGGTCTGGGCTTCTATGACCAGAACCGTGATCGTCTGCGTGTAGCTACAGTCAATAACGTGGCACCTTCTGAAAAGACCATTTTAAATGGGGCTTATCCGGTATCTCGTCCATTGTTCTTCTATGTCAAAGGCGAACACCTGAAATCAATCAAAGGTTTGCAACAGTTCACAGAGTATTTCCTGAATAAAAAGGTATCGGGTAAGGGTTCCAAGCTGGAAAAAGCCGGCTTGATTTCAATGTCAGACAAAGAACGTGCAGCAGTGCTGGCAAATTTTAAGGCTGCAAAAGCCGTAGTAGTGAAATAAAACAGGATTTAGGGAAATGCTGGTGACAGTCGACCTGTCATCGGCTTTTCATAACAAGCAAGTTTTTTCACAGGCTAAAACCCTTAAAAGAAGCATGGAGAATACATGAATCTGCTACTTATAGGTGTGTTACTGGCTTTAATTGCCATCGCCTATCAAATCGGATTAAGTAAAAGCCGGAAACTAGCAGGTCAGGGCAATAATTCTGCGATGCTACATTCACGTCCTGGATATTATGGCGCGCTCGTAGCTTTGTGGTGTGGACTTCCTGCATTTTTGATTCTGATGGCATGGAACATTGTTGAACCTAGCCTGCTGGAACAGGTCGTAATTAAACACCTGCCTCATGATGTTTTGATTCATCTGGATCAAGCCAGTCTGAGTGTGGTCATAGATCGTGTACAGGCATTGGCTTCCGGTTTCGGTGTCAGTGATCAGCCAGCTGCTTATGAACTTGCAGCAGCAGAACAATTAGCTAAATTTTCTACCATCGGTACTTTTGCCAAACTGGCAGTTGTTATTT
Source organism: Acinetobacter sp. YH16031 (assembly GCF_013417335.1). NCBI lineage: Bacteria > Pseudomonadati > Pseudomonadota > Gammaproteobacteria > Moraxellales > Moraxellaceae > Acinetobacter > Acinetobacter sp. YH16031. Next base: position 3,459 of record NZ_VPED01000044.1, on the reverse strand, counting down.
CTGTGGCTTTGGCCGGTCTGGTCTGGGCAAAAAAACGGATCAGCCAGAATTTTCGTGCACGGAATCAGGTCGAAAAGATCATGAATATCGGGCTGGCCTTGTGTTCTGGAGTAGCCATCCTGACCACACTCGGCATTGTGATGTCGATGTTTGGCGAAGCCATGCGATTCTTCAGCTTTGTCAGTCCGCTGGATTTCTTCTTTGGCACCGAATGGGATCCGGGTTTTAGCACCACGGGTCATGCCGAAGGCAGTTATGGATTATTGCCATTGCTGTGGGGAACATTGATGGTCAGCGGGATTGCATTACTTGTTGCAGTCCCCTTAGGACTGATGATTGCGATTTATCTGGCCGAGTACGCATCACCACGCTTCCGGGCCTGGGCAAAGCCAACCATTGAGGTTTTGGCTGGAATTCCAACGATTGTCTACGGCGTTTTCGCTTTAATGATTCTGGGGCCATTTCTCAAGAGCCTAGGTGCTTTGGTCGGTATTGATATTAATGCCACCAGTGCGCTCACCGCTGGCTTCGTCATGGGCATCATGATTATTCCATTTGTTTCCTCTTTATCAGACGACATTATTACTCAGGTCCCACGTGCCTTAAGGGATGGTTCTTTAGGTCTGGGCGCGACCAAATCAGAAACGATTCGTCAGGTTGTATTACCAGCCGCTTTACCCGGCATTATTGGCGCTTTTTTGCTGGCTGCATCGCGGGCCATTGGTGAGACCATGATTGTGGTACTTGCAGCAGGAAACAGTCCGCAACTGCATGCCAATCCGCTGGAAGCAGTTTCAACAGTGACCATTACCATCGTCAATCAGTTGACGGGTGATACTGACTTTGCCAGTCCGCAGGCGCTGGTGGCTTTCGCCTTAGGTCTTACTTTGTTTGTCATTACTTTGGGGCTGAACATTGTTGCACTGTACATCGTGCGTAAATATCGAGAGCAATACGACTAATGAGTACTTCAAATACAACGCCTGTAGATCAGCCTATTGATCCATCTGTTGCTGCTGAGCAACGTGAAAAGCGCAGGAAGACCATTCAAAGCTCTCTGGCACGACGTCATCGCAAAGAAAAAACCTTTCGTGTCATGGGGCTTTCTGCTGTATTGGCTGGTTTGTTCTTTGTCGTGGTGCTTTTCGGCAGTATTTTGGGCAAAGGTTTGCCGGCATTCTGGCAAAGCAGTATGAGCTTGCCGATTCATTTTGATCCAGCCATTGTCAATATTGACCCCAAGCCTAAACAGGCTGCGGGAGAGTCCCAGGCACAATTTGAACAGCGTATGGTGGATTGGCAAATGCAGGTCGGTCTGGTCGACTGGGATGCCTTGATTGTAAATGGCATGATTGCCAAAAACAGTAAGCTGGAAAGCCAGCGTGATGAACTGGGCTATTTATATACCAGTTCAGAAGCGTATCGTCTGCGGGATATGGTACTGAATAATCCGGCTCTGGTCGGGCAAACTCAGGACGTAAAAATTCTGGCAGATGCCAATGTTGATGTTTGGCTGGCTGGCAATATTGACCGCGATCTGCCCGATGAACAGCAACAGCTCAGTCCTGAAGTCCGTCAGCTTGCGGATGATATGAAAGCTTCCGGCATCATAGAAAGTAGCTTTAATACCAATATCTTTACCAGTCCGGACTCGCGCAGTTCACCTGCTACATCAGGTCTCGCAGGCGCATTTATGGGCTCATTGTTCATGATGCTGATCGTGATCTTTATCTCGATTCCGATCGGGGTAGCCTCGGCCATCTATCTGGAAGAATTTGCACCGAAGAACTGGATTACCGATGTCGTAGAAGTGAATATTAATAACCTTGCAGCAGTTCCTTCCATTGTCTTTGGTTTACTCGGTGCAGCGATTTTTATTGGCTGGATGCATTTGCCACTGTCAGCCCCATTGGTTGGTGGTCTGGTACTGAGTTTGATGACATTACCGACTGTGATTATAACCACACGTGCATCTCTCAAAGCAGTACCACCATCTATTCGTCAGGCAGCATTAGGCTTAGGTGCATCACGCTTGCAAACCGTATTTCACCATGTTTTACCGCTCGCACTACCGGGTATTTTGACTGGAGCGATTATTGGTGTGGCACAAGCACTGGGTGAAACGGCCCCACTATTATTGATCGGGATGAGTGCCTTTGTCGCAAGTGTGCCGGCTTCACCATTTGATCAATCCACAGCATTGCCGGTGCAAATTTTCCTGTGGCAAGGCAATGAGCTACGTAACTTCTTTGAAGGGCGTACTGCAGCAGCCATTATTGTACTTCTGGCCATGATGATCAGCCTGAACAGCTTGGCCATCTGGTTACGTAAGAAATTTGAAGTCCGTTGGTAAGGAAGGGCAGAATATGAATACAGCAAATCCAACTATAAATTCCTTAGAAAAGGATCCGTCTGTGAATCCACAACATACACAATTTACCCAAGATTCTGTGACCCAAAAGCCAGCGACTGCTTTTGTCTCCCAGTTTGATAGCCAAGCTGAAAACAAAGCACCGAAAAAGTCAGATCAGGTCAAAATCAGTACCTCAGATGTACATGTTTATTATGGTGAAACAGAGGCGATTAAAGGCATTGATCTGAACATCTATGAAAATGAGGTGATTGCTTTTATCGGACCATCAGGTTGTGGTAAATCGACTTTCCTGCGTACCTTAAACCGGATGAATGACACGATTGATCGCTGTCGTGTGACCGGTAAGGTGTTGCTGGATCATCAGGATATTTATGATCCGAATCTGGATGTGGTATTGCTGCGTGCGCAGGTGGGGATGGTGTTCCAGAAGCCAAACCCTTTTCCAAAATCGATTTTTGACAATGTCGCTTATGGGCCAAAATTGCATGGTCTGGCACGGGATAAATATGATCTGGAAGAAATTGTAGAAAACAGCTTGCGTAAAGCGGGATTATGGGATGAAGTCAAAGACCGTTTAAATCAGCCGGGTACGGGGCTGTCGGGTGGTCAGCAGCAGCGTTTATGTATTGCACGGACGATTGCCGTTTCTCCTGAAGTGATTCTAATGGATGAACCTTGTTCAGCACTCGATCCGATTGCAACAGCCAAAGTTGAAGAACTGATCTCCGAGCTTTCAACCCAATACACCATTGCTATTGTGACTCACTCCATGCAGCAGGCAGCGCGAGTCTCTGATCGGACTGCTTATTTCCATTTAGGTGATCTGATCGAAGTCAACTCGACCGAGAAAGTCTTTACCCAGCCAGATCATCAGCTCACTGAGGCCTATATTACAGGGCGTTTTGGTTAAGAAGTTTTATCTAATGAAAGAAGGGCTAAAAAGCTCTTTTTTTATATCTCTTGGATTCTCAAATGAAGTGCAACAGAGATTAAATTATTGGAAGGAAGCAAGATGAGCTAGCATTTTGCTTCCGACCGACCAAAGTCAAAGTTGCATCATGAACTATACTCATCTTACTCAAGAA
>NZ_VPED01000043.1:0-16251 GCF_013417335.1 Acinetobacter sp. YH16031 | reverse complement strand
TGTTCAAATGGCGATTCAGCGTTTAATTGGTTTTGGGAAAAAAGAAGAGTTTAAGGAAATTTTGGCAATTTTAAGAAAGCAGAATCCTGATAGGATAAGGGTTCTGTGAAATTTGTCGTGTACAGAGCGATTAAATATAAAAAATGACCCTAAACGACCTACCTGAAATTCAAATTACTCGAAATGTTCGTTCAACACGCCTTAGACTGCGTGTAGAGGGTAATCAAATCCGTTTAACCGCACCTGTATTTTGTAGCAAAAAACAGATTCAGAATTTTATTGATCAAGCTGAAAGCTGGCTACTCAAAACCTGGAAATTGCAGCAGGAAAAAAATCAAAGTATTGATAGATCTTTACCAGCAGAATTGCAGCTTTTCAATCAGGCTCAGCCAATCCAGATCGTGTATCAAAGTCAAAAGCAAGACTTTGTTTTTGATGCTAAATTATTACAGCTATCGATCAGTGACCGTCATCCTGAAACCTATTTAAAAGCTTTTGTGATTACCTATGCTAAAGAACAGTTGCCTGTTTATCTGAACAAAGTAAGCCAAGAAACAGGATTATCATTTAACATTTGTAATGTTCGCCAACCGAAAACACGATGGGGTAGTTGTTCTGCCAAACATGACATCATGCTAAATAGTGGCATCATTCTGTTTCCTGAAAATATTGTGCGTTATTTATGTGTGCATGAACTGGCCCATACCCGGCATTTTGACCATAGTCCACGATTTTGGGCAGAGGTAGCAAAGCATGATCCAAACTATTTAATTCACCGCAAAATTCTGAAAAATACTGTGATGCCATATTGGTGGACAGCTTAAGAAGATCTATAGAGAAGTTGAAATAGTATTGATTTACTTCTAAATAGCCTAAGCAATTGACATAATTCTCTTAAAGTTCTTAAAATCTCTCAAAATAAAAGGGGTAAATAAAAAACCATCAATCCCTAGTGAAACAGTTTAGAAAACCTCAAGTTCCTGTCATACTACAGCCCATAAAGGAAACATCTAGTTTGAGGTAATCATCGTGATTTCAGTGGGTATTGTGGGTGGTACAGGTTATACAGGCGTTGAACTTTTACGTCTATTACTGCGACATCCGAATGTAGAAGTTAAAGCACTGACATCACGTACTGAAGCAGGCCGTCGTGTTGACGATATGTTCCCGAGTCTGCGTGGACATACGGATCTTCAGTTTTCTGATCTCAGCCTTGATCTATTAAAATCATGTGATGTGGTATTTTTCGCGACACCACATGGCGTTGCCATGAAACATGCTGAAGAACTTGTTGCTGCCAATACCAAGGTAATTGACCTTGCAGCGGATTTCCGTTTGCAAAATCTGGCACAGTTCGAAAAATGGTATGGCATGGAACATGCTTGCCCAGAAGTGTTAAGAGATTCTGTTTATGGTCTGTCTGAGCTTAACCGTGACCAGATCAAACAGGCGAGTGTAATTGGTAATCCGGGCTGTTATCCAACGACGGTTCAGCTTGGTTTGGCACCAGTTTTAAAGGCGGCAGAAGCTTTGGTAAAACCAGAAAGCATTATTATCGATGCAAAATCTGGGGTATCAGGTGCGGGCCGTAAAGCCAGCCTGGGCATGATCTATTCTGAAAATGCTGATAACTTTAAGGCTTATGGCGTTGCAGGTCACCGTCACCATCCTGAAATCGTAGAAGCACTAGAAAACATTTCAGGTCAAAAAGGCGTGTTTGACCATATCCTGTTTGTGCCGCATCTGGTGCCGATGATTCGTGGCATGTTATCAACGATTTATATCGACTTGACTGAAGCAGGCCAGGCAGCTGACTTGCAGTCACTGTACGAGCAATTCTATGCCAATGAACAGTTTGTTGATGTGATGCCAGCAGGCAGTTCGCCAGAAACCCGTTCGGTGCGTGGTGCTAACCAGTTGCGTATTGCACTGTATAAGCCACAACCAACCAAACTGGTGATTCTGGTGGCCCAGGACAATCTGGTCAAAGGTGCAGCTGGTCAGGCAGTACAGAACATGAACCTGATGTTTGGCTTTGCAGAAAATGCAGGCTTGAATAATATTGGTTTATTACCATAAAAAACGTATTAGAACTTCACACACATTTAGATTTGGATTTAAATGTGTGTCTTGAACAAAGTATACAGAGATCAAAATGCCGAATAATGAGTCAAACATGACGATCCAGGAACCATCTACAAAGAAACCATTGATGAAAGGCAATACACCTTTGGTAATCGGTGCTGCTGTGTTGATTCTGGGTAGTGGCTTGCTGGGCTATACGGTCGGGCATCGGCAAGGTTTGACTGCGGTAGGTTTTGAGGCGGATGCGGAACAACTGGTTGAAGTGGTACAAAAACAGAAAACTAGTCTGGAAACACTGAATAAATCTCTGAATACAGCGGTTCAGGAACGTGATTTGGCCGTTAGTAATGCCAATGATCTTTATCTGGCTGCAAATAAGGCGCGTGATGCCCAGGAGCAGGCTGAAAGCGTTGGTACGATCTACCGCGAGATCTTGCGTCAACGCGGTGGTTTAGCATTGACAGTTCAACATCTGGGGATTAAGGCATTGCCTGATAATGCCTTCGAATACCAGATTGATCTGGTTCAGGTCAGCCCGGGCAAAAATCGTGCTTCTGGTACAGTGGAACTGCGCTTGATTAAGGGTACTGAAATTCTGGTCGTGCCGCTTGAAGATAAAAACTTTAATTTTGACAATTACGAACGTTTGACTGGTCGCTGGACCATGCCTAAAGGTTTTAAACCAGAATTTATTGAAGTGCGCCTCTCAGGGACTAAGCCTGTGATTCGCCGTTTTAGCTGGGATCAGGGGAAAGCTGTTGAAAGCCAGTCAACAGTCCTGTCAGAGATTCCAAAAACTGAAGCAAATGCAAATTAAGTGTGAAATAGAAATCGTATGCCAAGCAATAAACGTCCAAAATGTTTAAGTGAGATCAAAAATTCTTTTTACGAGTCCGGCATGGTTGATTGGCATATTAGCCCGCGTTTAACAGACGAGCCTTTTCACGATGATGACGCTGACCTTGCAGTCCAGACTGCACCTCCTGAACTGAAGCGTCCACCGATGTATGCAGTGGTGTTATTGAATGACGACTACACTCCAATGGAGTTTGTAATTGAAATTTTACAACAATACTTTGCAATGAATCTTGACCAAGCTACACAAGTAATGCTAACTGTACATTATGAAGGAAAAGGTGTAGCTGGGGTCTATCCTCGAGACATTGCGGAAACCAAAGCGAACCAAGTCAATAATTACGCTCGATCTCAAGGTCATCCTTTACTTTGCCAGATTGAGCCGAAAGATTAAGGGGGTTGCATGCTCAGTCGTCAATTAGAAGTATCACTACGTTTGGCTGTCAGCATGGCTCGTCAAAAGAGACATGAGTTCCTGACCGTAGAACATTTATTATTAGCTTTACTCGACAATGATTCTGCCGTGAATGCCTTAAAAGCATGTGGTGCAGATATTATCGTTTTGCGTAAAGAATTAGAAGAGTACGTAGAACAACATACCCCTAAACTCGGTGAAAATAGTGATCAGGCACCTCATCCTACAGAAAGTTTTGACCGGATTTTGCAACGTGCAATTTTCCATGTTCAATCCAGTGGCGGTGATCGTACTGTAGAAGGTGCCGATATTCTGGTTGCGATGTATTCTGAGCGTGATTCTTTTGCGGTTTATCTGCTTAAACGTCATCAGATTAACCGTCTGACTTTAACCCAGTATCTTTCTCATGGTACACGTAAAGACGAAGTGCAGTCTGAAGAAGAAATTGAAGAGCTAGATGGTGAATCGGCTTCTTCCAATAATTCTGGTCCACTAGAGTTATATACGACAAACCTGAATCAGGAAGCTCAACGCGGCAAGACAGATCCATTGATTGGCCGTGAAAAAGAAATTGAGCGTGCAGCACAAATTCTTTGCCGCCGTCGTAAAAATAATCCCTTACTTGTCGGTGATCCAGGTGTAGGTAAAACGTCGATTGCTGAAGGCCTAGCTTGGTTAATTGTCAATGGCAAGGCACCTAAGCCACTGGAAAATGCTGAAATCTATAGCCTAGACATCGGTGCACTGGTGGCGGGAACTAAATACCGTGGTGATTTCGAAAAGCGTTTAAAACAACTATTAAATGCCTTGAAGAAAAAACCGGATGCGGTGCTGTTTATTGATGAAATTCATATGATCATCGGTGCAGGTTCAAGTATGGGCAGCACCATGGATGCATCGAATCTAATCAAGCCTGCATTGGCAAATGGTTCATTGCGTTGTATCGGTTCAACCACATTCCAGGAATATCGTCAGGTCTTTGAAAAAGATCATGCCTTATCACGTCGGTTCCAAAAAATAGATGTGAATGAGCCTTCGATTACAGAAACGATTGATATCTTGCGTGGCCTGAAATCTAAATTTGAAGATTTCCACCATGTACAGTATGACGATCAGGCACTGGTTTCTGCGGTTGAGCTGTCAGCGAAATTTATTAATGACCGTTTCTTGCCAGATAAAGCGATTGACGTGATTGATGAAGCCGGTGCACAACGCCGGTTGAAAGCTGAGCAAGACGACAGCCTGATTACGGTTGAAAATATCGAAGACATTGTGTCCAAGATTGCCCGTATTCCACCGAAAACGGTTTCTAAAGATGACAAGTCTGTACTGGAGAACCTTGAGCGTGATCTGAAACGTGTGGTCTTCGGCCAGGATGAAGCAATTGAAGCTTTGGCTTCTGCGATCAAACTGTCACGTGCGGGTCTGAAATCGCCTGATAAGCCAGTCGGTAGTTTTGTCTTCGCAGGTCCAACGGGTGTAGGTAAAACTGAAGTCACCAAGCAATTGGCGAAAATTCTGGGTGTAGAGCTGGTACGTTTTGACATGTCCGAATACATGGAACGTCACGCAGTCTCTCGTCTGATCGGTGCGCCTCCAGGTTATGTCGGTTTTGACCAAGGCGGTTTACTGACCGATGCGATTCACAAAAATCCGCATTGTGTATTACTTCTAGATGAGATCGAAAAAGCGCATCCGGATGTATTTAATCTGTTATTACAAATCATGGATCATGGTTCATTAACGGATAATAATGGTCGCAAATCCGATTTCCGTAATGTGGTGCTGGTTCTAACGACTAATATTGGTGCGGAAAGTATTTCCCGTGTCAGCATTGGTTTCATGGAACAGGATAACAGTAATGACAACCAGGAAGCGATGAAGAAAGCGTTCTCGCCAGAATTCCGTAACCGTCTGGACGGCGTGATTCAGTTCAAGGCATTGCCGAATACCATTATTGAAAATGTCGTGGATAAATTCCTGACTGAACTTCAGGCACAACTGGATGAGAAGAAAGTGGTACTGGAGGTGGATCAAAGCGCACGTGAGTGGATGGCTGAAAATGGCTATGATCGCTTGATGGGTGCTCGTCCAATGCAGCGTCTGATTCAGGAACATCTGAAAAAACCACTGGCTGAAATGATCCTGTTTGGTGAACTGGCTGAAAATGGTGGTAACGTTTCAGTTTCTGTGAAGAAAGAAAATGGTAAGTCTGTCGGTCTGAAACTTGAAGTCTTCGAAGATCAGACTGCTGAACCAGCTTAATCATTGAATAGATCATCATCAGACCCGTGTTCGCACGGGTTTTGTTGTTTTATTTGCCCTTAATTTATGTGCTCTTGGTTTAAAGAGTTTTTGATTTAGCGAAATATATGGATATCCAGATTAGCAAGCTTTTAACCACGTTTTTTCTGTTTTTATTAACGGCATTGATGGAAATTTTGGGCTGTTATTTTCCCTACCTGATTCTAAATCAGGCGAAGAGCAAGTGGTTATGGGTTCCGACGGCATTAGCCTTAGCTGCGTTCGTCTGGCTTTTGACTTTGCATCCGGCGGCTTCTGGACGTATTTATGCTGCCTATGGGGGCATCTATATTTTCTCAGCATTGATGTGGCTGAGATTCGTTGATCAGGTCAGCCTTTCACGTTGGGACCTGCTTGGGGGAATCGTGGTCATTCTAGGTGCATTAATTATTATTTTACAGCCGCAAGGTTTGATCCGTTGACCGTCTGTTTATATTTACCAAAATAGAATTTATCAAAATATAAAAGGCAGCTAAAGCTGCCTTTATTGATTCTAGACAAGATTATTTTACATTACAGTCTTTCTGGGAGAGGTCAACATTATAAGTGTGTGTTTGGGAGCTGAGGCTAAGTTCAATTTTATAAGGATTGACGATCTGATAGCGATGTTCAAAAAAGATCTGGCAGTTATTTAGAAGATTATTACGAATCACTTTAAGAACTTCTTTACGGCCTAAGTCTTTCTCAAACTGGCTAAAGTCGGGTGTGGTGATCATGCCTTTAAGCGTGGTTTTATTGGCTGTAAGTTGTAACTGCTCTATGATTGTATTCTGATCGATCTGTAGCGGTAAAGTCTTGGAATCTTCCGCACTTAGCACGGTAAGCAGCTCGTTCAGCTCAGCTTTTTTCTCAATTTTAAACTTGCTGTCCAGAATGCCTTTTCCTTGGAGATACTGGTCGAATTCAGAAGCATACACCGGTAAAGCAGCACTACTAAAACCTGCCAGGAGTGCCAAAGTCCAATATTTTTTTTGCATTGTATCGCATCACTTTTTATGTCATTTCAATTCTGATTATAAGAGCTGAAACAAAAAAAGCACCAGAGATTGGTGCTTAATTTGTGAAGATTTTTTGAAGGAATCAGTCTTTTTTCAGGTTTTCATTCAACAGGAATTCAACCAGTGCTTTTTGTGCATGAAGGCGGTTTTCTGCTTCATCCCAAACCACAGCATTTTTGTGGTCCAGCATGTTTTCAGAAATTTCTTCACCACGATGCGCAGGTAAGCAATGCATGAACAGGCAGTCTGGGTGTGCAAGATCCATTAGGCGTTCATTCACCTGATAATCTGCAAAAGCTTTTTCACGGATTTTCTGTTCTTCTTCCTGGCCCATACTTGCCCAAACGTCAGTGACAATCAGGTCAGCATTGACTGCTGCATCTTCAGCAGTATCGACCAGTTCTACACAGTGTGCGAATTCTGACAGGAACTGTTCTTGAGGCTCATAACCTTTTGGTGCTGCAACTTTTAACTTGAAGCCCCACATGTGCGCTGCTTCGATATAAGAGTTACACATATTATTGCCATCGCCGATCCAGGCAACAGTTTTACCTTCGATCGAACCGCGATGTTCCAGATAAGTCTGCATGTCAGCAAGTAACTGGCAAGGGTGATGATCATCAGTCAAAGCGTTGATCACTGGAACTTTTGAATAAGAAGCAAAACGTTCTACGATATCGTGACCGAAAGTGCGGATCATCACAATATCCAGCATGCTGGAAATCACACGTGCAGAATCTTCAATTGGCTCACCGCGGCCCAACTGGGTATCACGTGAAGACAGGAAGATGGCACTACCACCGAATTGGCTCATGCCTGCTTCAAACGAAACACGCGTACGGGTACTCGATTTTTCAAAAATCATGCCCATGACTTTACCAACAAAGGGTTGGAACACTTCATTATTGTGCTGTTTGCGCTTAAGCTCGATTGCGCGCTGTAAAATCTGGTTCAGTTCTAAAGTTGATAAATCGCGTAAGGTGAGAAAGTGACGGAGAGCCATTCGTTACTCCACAATAATTGCCGAAAACTCGATCAACAATCAGTTGTTGGTTAGTTTAAGAAAAAATACGGAATCGGCTAATATACTATATGAACAGGAAATTGCAAAAAAACTAGACTTTTTGATGACCGTCTAAAAAGCGATCCACACAATAACTGATGTATTTGTCGATTTCCTGATCATCTTCCTGTACCGGAATTCCCATCAGAATCCGCCATTCCAGATTACGCAAGATGCCAAAATATAACTGGGCCGAATATTGCGGATTCTCGCAATGCAATAAACCTTGCGCATCTGCTTGTTCTAAAGCCGTGGCAATCGCACTTTGTACATGTACTGGGCCTCGTTCATGAATATGCTGCGCGAGTTCCGGATTACGCTGACTCTGTTCCAGCACCAGACGCATAAAGGCTGAATTTTCCGGTTGCATGATCTGATGATAAAAATTAAGCAGCGTATGTACCAGATAACTACGAAAATCCAGCGCCATCAGCTCGATCGGAATACTGATATCTTCAAAAAACTTGATACGACGATAATCGCAAATGGCCTTAAACAAGCCTTCTTTGTTGCCAAAGTACTTGTAAATAGAAGCCTTGGAACCGCCTGCATGCTGGACAATATCATCTAGAGAAACTGCATCATAACCATGTTCCAGAAACAGTTCGGTCGCAGAGACCAGCAGCGCAACGCAGCGCTCATGACCACGTTTGGTTTGTGGCAGATCTTTGGCGAGTGGTTCCAGATGAACAAGGTTTTGCATAGAGGATGGTATATCAACAGGTTATATAAACTTGGTAGTTCATCATAACAAATATATCCGTAGATTTCACAATCGGACTGGATGAAGACGAAATTTATTCAGTGAATCAAGTAAAACTTAAAAGTTTGACTAAAGTTTTAGAATTTTTATTCTATTGGCTTATAGCATCATGGTTTCAAATCGGTATACTCAAATCTCAATAATTATAGCCAAGACTGTGGAAGGGAAGATGACAGAACAAATGTCTGCAGGTTTAAAGTTTAGACAAGCGCTTGAAGTCGAAAAACCATTACAAATTATGGGCACAGTGAATGCCTATGCTGCCATGATGGCCAAACAGGTCGGTTATAAAGCCATTTATCTCTCTGGTGCCGGTGTTGCCAACTATTCTTACGGTCTACCTGATCTAGGCATGACCAGTCTGGATAATGTTCTGGAAGATGTGCGTCGCATTACTGAACGTGTAGATACACCCTTACTGGTCGATATCGATACAGGCTGGGGCGGTGCATTTAACATCGCACGTAGCATCAAGCAGATGATTGCTGCTGGCGCTGCAGCTGTGCATATCGAAGACCAAGTTGCACAAAAGCGTTGTGGTCATCGTCCGAATAAGGAAATTGTGACCCAACAGGAAATGGTTGACCGGATTAAGGCAGCTGTCGATGCCAAAACCGACTCAAACTTTGTAGTGATGGCGCGTACTGATGCACTTCAGAAAGAAGGTTTACAGGCAGTGATTGACCGTGCTTGTGCCTGTGTCGAAGCAGGTGCAGATGCCATTTTTGCTGAGGCAATGACGGATATTACGATGTATCGCACCGTATGTGATGCAGTTGGTGTCCCAGTATTGGCCAATATTACCGAATTTGGTGATACCCCATATTACACCACTGAAGAACTGGCTGAGCAGGGTATTCGCATGGTACTTTACCCGCTATCAGCCACCCGTGCGATGCAAAAAGCGGCACTGGAAGTGATGCGCTCAGTGCGTGAAAATGGTACACAGGTGCATGTTCTGGATAAAATGCAACCGCGTAAAGAATTATACGAATTTTTAGATTATCACAGCTTCGAAAACACATTAGATAAACTGTTCAAGCAGGAGAATTAAAACAATGGCTGAAGGAAAAGTACTCACTGGCGCAGGATTGCGCGGACAAGTCGCAGGAAAAACTGCACTTTCAACAGTAGGCAAAAGTGGTGCAGGCCTGACCTATCGTGGCTATGACGTACAGGATCTGGCAGAAAACTGTCAGTTTGAAGAAGTCGCTTACCTGATTTTCTTTGGTGAATTACCAACTTCAGAACAGTTGGCAGCCTATAAAGCAAAACTGAAATCTTTGCGTGTACTGCCGCAAGCATTGAAAGAAGTACTTGAGCGCATTCCAGCGGACTCACATCCAATGGATGTGATGCGTACTGGCGTATCGATGCTGGGCAACCTTGAAACTGAACAGTCTTTTGATCAGCAACAGGATGTCGCAGACCGTATTCTTGCGACGCTACCAGCAATTATCTGCTATTGGTACCGCTATAGCCATGACGGCGTACGCATTGATGAAAATACCGATGATGATTCAATCGGTGCTCAGTTCCTTCATTTGCTACATGGCAAGAAGCCAAATCAGCTGCATGAGCAGGTGATGAATGTATCCCTGATCCTGTACGCAGAGCATGAATTTAATGCTTCAACCTTCACAGCGCGTGTTTGTGCATCAACTTTGTCTGACTTGCATTCATGTATTACCGGTGCAATTGGTTCACTACGTGGCCCATTACACGGTGGTGCCAATGAAGCGGCAATGGATATGATTGAAAACTGGAAATCTCCAGAAGAAGCTGAGCGCGAAATGCTGGGCATGCTGGAGCGTAAAGAAAAAATCATGGGCTTTGGTCATGCGATTTATAAGGACAATGATCCGCGTAATGGCATTATCAAGCAGTGGTCTGAGAAACTGGCAAAAGATGTAGGTGATACTGTACTGTATCCAGTTTCAGTGCGTTGTGAAGAAGTCATGTGGCGTGAGAAAAAACTGTTCTGTAACGCAGACTTTTTCCATGCTTCTGCTTATCACTTTATGGGTATTCCAACCAAACTGTTTACGCCAATCTTTGTGATGTCACGCGTCACAGGTTGGGCAGCACATGTGATGGAACAACGTGCAGATAACCGGATTATCCGTCCAAGCGCAGATTATACCGGTCCAGAATTGCGTAAAGTGGTTCCAATTGCTGAGCGCACTTCTGCTGCGTAAGCCAGAGATATTCTAAATGTAAAAATAAGGTCTCTATGAGGCCTTATTTTTTGCTGATTGTTTATTGACGTTGGTTTAACGACTTAATAATGCCGGATCTTCAATGTGATAACCGGTTTCGAATGGGAGGCCTAAGTATTTTACCGTCACCAGTATTTTATTCTGTTTTGGTACTTTATAAGTCTGGTTTAATCTTAAATCTGCTTTATAGCTGACTGCTTGTTGAACAGGACTTTTATACTGGCCAGATTGCACTCGATATTGATAAGTCCATTTTGGGACTTTCTGTTTAGGGTCATGCCATGCAGGGGCGGTACCTTTGCTGGTCTTTAATAGCTTAAGCTGGATGGCTTGCTTTCTCAGTGGTACCAGCGGAATTAGTCGCTTTTTAATTTTGGCAATTTCCTGGTTAAACTTACGGCTGTCCTGATCGTAGTCAATCTGCTTGGTTTTTGGATTGATATACAGGGAGTTCACCTGAATTAACTGATTCGGAGTTTTGGATTTAAAATGATAATAATACAGTTGAGGTAGGCGTCCGCGACCATCGAGATAATGCCGCAACAGATAAAGTTTCTGGTCTTTGACTTCATAACCCAAAACTTCAATATTCTGTGGGCCACCAACAGTGGCGAAAGCGGATACAGGAATACCAAGGGCGAGCAAAAGGGCTGCAATTCTTATTTTCATCACTGATCAGACCTCATTAAAGAAACGTACTTTTATAGAAATAATTTAACTATAAATACAGTAGAAATAATGAAGTTTGATCAGCACTCAATATAAACAGTTTTAGCTTTAGGTGTTGAGTAGATTAATCATGTCATGTGCGATGACGGCTGCCAGTTTATTGAGACGTTCCTGTGGAGTACCTTTAATATAATACTGGAACTGGTGAGTCTGAAGACCATCATAAACAGCGGCAAAGAAAGTACCTTCCGGCTTATCTGGGGTCGCGCTACCGCCTGGTTTAAGCAAGCCTGTACAAGCAATAATCCAGTCAGCTTCCTGAAACATTTTTTTGCCTGCCTCAGCCAGAGCAACCGTTACAGGCATGGATTCAGCTGAATGGATACTAATCAGATTCGGAGAAATTCCCAAGACATTAATCTTCACAGACGGATCGTAGCACACTAGACCACCCAGCAAGATTTCAGCACCTTCATTTTTGCAAATTGAAAACTGACTGGTTAAATAGCCAGAACTTGCACTTTCAATAAAAGCAATCTTGATGTTTCTTTGTTCCAGCAGGCCACAACATGTTTTAATCATAATGTCTATTTTGTCTTAGAAGGTAATCTTTATTCCAATGTAGTCCCATTTTGCTTTTGTATCAACTGTGAGATTATTTCTTTATTATGATGAAAGGTAAAATATTTTTGTAATTTTAGTATTCCAAACGTAAGTTTGGCAGTTATTGAATTGATTGCTTAATGCTTGGACAATATTTGAAATTAATGGTTTTAACTTGCTCTAATCAGTGGTAAAAATAAAAATAAAGTGCGTAAGGAAAGTAGGTTGTAAGAATGAAAACCACAGTAAAGTATTCCGTATTAAAAAGTCTAGATTATCAACTGGGTACTCCTTTATTTCAGGAAGAAATTGAGGCAGATGGTCAATATTTTGATCAGATCCCAAGCATCATTCACTACCAGAATTTAAAGTTTAAAGTTAAAAGCAAAGAATTAAAGCGTTTATATCTAGCCGAAGAGCAAGAAGAAAGCCAAACCATTATTGTAAAAGTGGTCGCAATCTAAAAATAACTTATTAAAAATAAGCCTCTTAAAATAAGAGGCTTATTTATTGGATAAAGGTTGTTAAAATAAAATTTGATTAGATTTTATAAAAAAATCTAATAATAATTTTAAAAATATAAAGTCAAGGTAAATTGGCAACTGAAAAGGCCTTATTTGTGATTCTATGTAATATATTCTGCTATTTAAAAATGGTTTTTTTCGTTTTTATATTTAATGATCTAATTTTTAGAAAATTAGGTTAAACATGTATAAGAAATTATGATTTTAAATAATTAATAAAATTCAATATCTTATAAATATAATCATATTTTATATAAGTAGCAAAATGTATTTCTAAATTTTATTTTAAATTTAAGTTTATATACAATTTTTTGATTAAGTTATGACTTTAATTGAAAAATAAAATTTATAAAAGATAGAAAGCTTTCAATATGTGTTCATTCTATTATTAAAAGTAATTTATGTTTCTTATAAATCCAGACTTCAATTACTTAACTTACCTTTTTTTACATTGAATTAATATGTAACAGGTAATAACTTGGCGAATTTTTAAAAATAGGTAGAGTAAATATTAAGTCGAAACCTAATCATCGGCGATTTAAAGCAAATAGTAAGGAGTTACACCATGGCTAATAATCAACAGCAAAATCAGCAAGACCAACAGAACCAACAACAACAGCAACAGCAAGACCAACAACGTCAGCAAAACCAGAATCAAAATCAGCAACAGCCGAACCAGCAGCAACAACAGCCGCAGGGACAGCAAAACCAACAGCGTCAGCAGGGCCAACAGGACCAGCAACGCAATCAGCAACAACAGCAACAGCCACAACAAGATAACCAGCAGCAAAATTTGCGTAATCAATAAGATTAGTTAAAGCTGCAGCGTTTATATCTAAGCTGTGTAATCTCTACAAAAAACCGCCTTCTTTAAGGCGGTTTTTTCTTGTTCAGAATAAATCAGCATTGAATATTGGCTTTTACTTTATAAAAATCGAGCGCATTTTTCAGATCTTTCAGTAGTTCCTGCTCATCATATTCTTGCGGCATCAGTTTTATTAGGGCCGGCATATAATAAGTTTTATATTCTTTAGGATAATCCTCACATAAAATATGTGTTCTTTCCTCAAGGCTAATAGTAGAAGAATCTAATTTATCTAAATAAGCACTCAATCGGGCATCGGATTGTTCAAACTGAGCTTTCACTGCCGGATCAGGTTCAGCTGATACATCTGCCTGTTGTTTTTGGCAGCCTGTGATGGCCAATGCCAATAGGGCAATTATGAATAATGATATTTTCATGGCAACAATATATTGTTATCAGTCGTTGGAAAAATTATAAAGAGAAATGAGTGAAAGAGCACCTGCCTTTAAACTCATTGACAGCTGAGAAAATAAAAAATGAAAAGGACTTTGATAAAATAAATAAAATATCTACCAATATGTATAAGTTGCATCTCTGCTTTTATGACTCACTTGATTGAATGAAAATCACATGAACCAAAGTTTTTTGTATTTAATTGCATCTAAGATGATGAAAAATAGTCAATAAAATATAAAACATAACCTATATTCAACATTTGGTAAAATAGCCTCTATATTTCATATACATATTAGATGCATGACAAGTGGTACTTTATCACCACTACAACAACTCAGATAAAATAATTTAAAATCAGCAAGTTAAAAAGCCCTGTTTAATCCAGACAGTTAAGCAGGGCCCATTTTTTAGATCATAAATATGTCAAAAATAGATGATTCTCCGATATTTATCCTTCACATAAGTTTTCATATACAACATAAAACCTGAAAATACGTTCAAGTGTGAAACATGAATAGATGTTATTTATATATCTCTTTTCATGAAAAGACAGGGTAGAGCTATGATGAGATGTATCTGTGCATTTGGTATGGGTGTCATGGTGGGATGTTGCTTTAAATCTTGCAAAGAAAAAATGTGCCGGATGATGAGCAAGGATCAGGGTACCAAAGACCAAGCGCCAAAACATGAAGAGAGTGTGCAAATTTAGAGGCTATAGCTTGCCTGTACGATCGCAGTACAGGTGAGTGATTCAATAGTTTCAAGGTAAATAAATCGTGGAGCTGTAAGCCATTATCTTTAAAGCAACTAAGCTCGATCCATGATCGAGCTGTTCACAGTCAGGAGAAACACATGTTCCAATTTATATGTTGTTTATTTGGTCTTCATGGTGCGACTGAAATTGATTACACAGTCGATGATTTCGAAGTCAAAAAGTGTCGTGATTGCTTGAAAGATTTAAATTAACTCTCTAGACCTTCGCGGTATAGATGGATGTTGAACCCCCGTTTGATATAGCTCGACGGGGTTTTCATTTTTTATTATTGATATTTGAAAATAGAACCAACATATCAGCGCTATATTTTTATAAATTATTGACAGTTAATTAATAAAGATTATTAAAAATAAGAATTTACTTATTTTTAGCTTATTATTTGATCCTACTAATATCCATCTCAACTAAATTCATGCTTTAAGTGTTATTGCAATATGCGATATTTAGATTATACTTTGAATATAGCAAAATGCGATAAATAATTATGCATGTGATCACTCACGCTCGGATTCTGGAAGCAATACAAAAGTGGCCACACGCTGAAACTGCATTGGATGGTTGGTATCGAATTATCAAGGCCAATGATCCTAAGGATTTTGCCGACATGAAGCGATTATTTCCCGCAGTCGATAAAGTCGGGAAATTTCATGTCTTTGATATTGGTGGCAACAAGATCAGGTTGATTGCAGTTGTAATCTACCAAGCAAAACGTGTCTATATTCGCCATGTCTTATCCCATCAGGAATATGACAAAGGTCATTGGAAGGAGGCTTAATATGAATGCAATGATTAAACAGGCCGTTGATCACTGGCGTTATGTTGCACCATTGCTCAGCAAGCCAGAAACTGAAGAAGACTTTAATACCCTTACTGAAGCTTTAGATGAACTTCTGGATATTGTAGGTGATGATGAGTCGCATCCCTTAATGGGACTGATTCTTCAACTGGGTGATTTAGTCTCAGCTTATGAACATGAACATTTGCCGATGCCAGAAGGCGATGGTCGTACTGCACTCGCTTTCCTGATGGAACAGCATGGCCTCAGCCAATCAGACCTATCTGATATAGCTACCCAGTCGGTCATTTCTGAAATCCTGAATGGTAAACGTCAGCTCAATATCCGCCATATTAAAGCTTTGTCTGAACGTTTTAACGTTTCTGCAGATACTTTCTTTTAAGTAATAAGAAACCAAATTTTAAATTGATCTATGAGCTGTGCTTTCTGGAAGCAGGTTGCACAGCCAGACAGATTTTGATTAGAACAAGAAATCTATATAAGCTCTGATTAGAAGAATATATGTTTATTAAAATGTATGGAAAACATAAATATTATTGATGTTTAACCTTATATGTCCTAATAATTTTCTAAGCATCTAGAGGAAAGGGAATATATATGACAACTCATGCAGACCACCAAACAGAGCAAGAAGATAATCCGCAAAAAGAATCTAATGATGATAAAGGCAATCAAGCAACCTATAAGGGTGTAAAACCTGAGAAAAAGCCTAATGCCGAGCCAGAGCATCCGCTGAGGGAGCAAAAGTAAGATATTAATATCAGAAAGCCCTAATTAAATTTAGGGCTTTTTAAACTTGGATTCTCAAATGAAGTGCAACAGAGATTAAATTATTGGAAGGAAGCAAGATGAGCTAGCATTTTGCTTCCGACCGACCAAAGTCAAAGTTGCATCATGAACTATACTCATCTTACTCAAGAA
>NZ_VPED01000042.1:0-23128 GCF_013417335.1 Acinetobacter sp. YH16031 | reverse complement strand
CCTGATCCTCCAGGCTTAACTTGGGCGGTCTGCCTTTGGCAGAGACATGCTTCTGCAATTGCTCAACCATCAAATAGAAAGTTGACCATGAGATGCCTGTGTATCGCTTGAACTGAGGATCAGAAAGTTTGTTTGAATCGATGTATTTCATCCGCAGATTATGCACGAATGCTTAGAAATCCGGAGTGCAAATATTAACCAAAAAGAAGATCGTTTTTTGATTTATGAAAGAGGCCTATTCTTAATTTTTATAGATTTTTGAATATAAGAAATTAATTTTCATGTTCCAGAGCTTATTCATCTCAGGAAAAGCACAACCGCATACTTTGAACAGGAATGCGCCGAGCCACAAAAATAATATCTAAATTGAGAATTTCATCTTGTTACAGTAGCAGGATCAGACAGAGAGCTACGCTTCAACTTAAAATATTTTCTGGCAGAAAAAAGTTTAGCTGAATGACCACCCTGTCCGGATCAGGCTGGCTTTTGTTGCAATACGCTATAAATTTCACATTCTCGATAGCTCAATTCCGGTCAACAGAAACTGTTTCAGATGAATTTTCTTTATTGCATAGCGCCATACTACCAGGCTAAAACAGAAATTCAGATTTCCTGAAATACCGGAATATCTAGCCACTGTGCATTTGGAAAATCCTTTTGCAAACATTGCTGCAGATACTGAATAGTATCCTGTGCAATGACTGCATCCTGAGCATCATCGGCATGGTTAAATGCCAGCGCATACAGCTCAATCTTACGCTGCTTGAGCAGTTCCAGACTGAGCAGAGTGTGGTTGATACTGCCAAGACGACCTGAGGTCACCAGAATAACAGGAAACTGCTGTGCGGCAATATAGTCTACGGTGAGCAGGTCTTCTGTTAGTGGTACCATCAGGCCACCTGCTCCTTCCAGCAGAACACGGTCAAACTGTGCGGCCAGTTGCTGTGTGGCCTGTTCAATTTTTTGAAAATCTACTGGACGCTGGTCCAAACGTGCTGCCAGATGGGGCGATGCCGGATAGCTATAAATTTCCGGCATAGTCAGCTTTTGCTGATCTTCTGGCAGCAAGCCGCAGCCCATAATCTTGCGATGCTGTTCGATATCTTCAGACAGATCAGTGTTGCCAGTCTGGATCAACTTCTGGGTAATAGTACGAATGCCTTGCGCATTCCAGATTTTGGCCAGAAAACCAGTAGCATAGGTCTTGCCAATACCGGTATCTATACCGCTGACAAAATAGATGTTTGCGTTCATGAGCGCTTCCGTGTAATGAGATAAATCGGGTGATAGGTCAAAGGATACTTCTGGCTATCTGGTAGCTGGAATTGTTGATATTGCTCATAAAAAAGCTGTAAGGAAGATTTGCTCCAGCGGAAACCATCTGCCGTTGCCTGTACGCCAGTGGCTTTTATATGTTTCAGTACGTCGCGAGGATGTTCAAACTCCAGAATCAGGTGCTGTTCCTCCCGCATCAGGACCTCATAACCACAAGATTCCAGCAGTTCAACCATTTGTGGAAGTGAGGGATATTTCAACCCCTGCCCAGTCAATATTTTAATTTCTTTTAAATTGTCATGTGCATAGCTGGCAAAGCAGAACCAGCCAGACAGATTTAAAGCCTGATGAATTTTCACAAATAAAGCGTCCAGATGCTGCACCCATTGCAAGGCAGAACAGGACACCACCAGATCCAACGATTGTGGCAGTGGCAAAGTTTCGATATTGCCAATTCCCCAGTAAATCCGGCCATCTTCCTCAAAATGCTGTTTAACTTCTGGATAAAGGTCATTTAAAAACAACTGGTCGAAACTGTAATGCTGCATCAGCTGGCGGGTAAACAGACCTGAACCACAGCCAATTTCCAGGATACGCTGTAAATTTACCGCAATATGCGCTTGCATATACTGGACCAGTTCCATTGCTACCCGACGCTGGGCAATAGCATGCTCTTCATAGCTGGACTGTGCCTGAGCAAAGCGCTGCGCGACCTGATCAGTTTTCATCGTGGCAACTCCTGCAGAGCATTCTGCAACTGTTGCAACTGTGCCGGACTGACCTGCTGATGTAAACAGATTCGCAATCTGGAAGTGTTTTTCGGTACAGTCGGTGGACGTACTGGCAGGACATAAAAACCCTTTTGCTGTACATATTCTGCTGCAGCGACGGTTTTGGCTGCATCGCCAATAATTACCGGTACAATTTGAGAACTGGATGGACAAGCATAACCCAAGGCCTGAATGCCCTGATGACAGCGACTAGCCAGACTGGCAAGCTGTTGGCGCTCCTCCTGCATTTCTTGCATTTTCTGGAAAATAAAATGCGTCCAGGCCATACAGATTGGGGGCTGTGCAGTACTAAAAATTAGCGGACGCATGCTGTTGATCAGATATTCACGAATAAGCGGATGACAGACCAGATAGCCACCGACTGAAGCCAGTGCCTTACCAAAAGTCCCGACCAGCAGGTCAATCTGGTCTATGACCTGATACTGCTCGGCACAACCCAGCCCGCGTTCACCACGCACACCAATGGCATGGGCTTCATCCACATACAGCATCACCTTATCAAATTGCTGTTTGAGTGCCACTAATGCACCGAGATCCGTTTCATCACCATCCATACTAAAAATGGATTCAGTGACGACAATGATGCGCTGAATATTATCATCTGCCTGATACTTTACTAAAAGCTGTTGTAGATGTTCCAGATCATTATGCCGGTAGCGTACATAGCTGGCATTGGATAAACGGATACCATCAATGATGCTGGCATGTACCAGCTTGTCGGCAATAATAACGGTCTTGCTATCCGCCAATGCTGGCAGAATTCCGATATTCATATGATAGCCGCTATTAAATAACAGCACCGAACGACCAAAAGCCTGCGCCATGCTGGTCTCCAGCTGTTCATAGGCTGGGAAATTCCCAGTCAGCAGTCGCGAGGAGCTGGCACTCATCTGTCGTTCAGCAAGCGGTGTTAGGTCAAAAAATTCTTCCCGCAGCTGCAGATCGGCCGCCAGACCAAGATAATCATTGGATGCCAGATTCAGCATCTCAATCCCATTCAGCTGAAGATAAGGCTGGCTGGAAACCCCCTGTTTAAACTGGCGATACTGGCCCTGCTGTTTCAAATCATCCAGTTGCTGCTGAAAATATTCCAGATGCTTCATGCTGTTGCTCCCATTGCCTGAATCATCTCGCACATATGCACCAGTAAAGTTTTAAGTTGTTCAGCAGAAATCACAAATGGTGGCATCACATAGACCAACCGACCAAAGGGGCGAATCCATACACCACGGCGTACACATTCTGCCTGGAAGCTAGCCAGATCAACAGGTTGCTGTAGTTCCACGACTCCAATCGCGCCAAGTACGCGGATATCAGCAGCCTGTGGCAAGGCATTTAATGGCTGTAAATGGTCTTTTAATACTTGTTCAATCTGTTGCACTCTTGCCTGCCAGTCCTGTGACAATAAAAGCTGGGTGCTTTTGAGTGCCACTGCACAGGCCAGTGGATTCGCCATAAAGGTCGGGCCATGCATAAATACGCCTGCTTCACCACTGGAAATGGTTTCTGCGACATGCGCAGTCGTCAGTGTGGCTGACAAGGTCATATAACCGCCAGTCAGCGCCTTGCCCAGACACATGATATCCGGGCTAACACCCGCATGTTCACACGCAAACAGTTTGCCGCTCCGGCCAAAACCAGTCGCGATTTCATCCAGAATTAACAGGATATTGTAACGATCACACAGCTGACGTACCTGGCGCAGGTATTCTGGATGATACAGGCGCATACCACCTGCTCCCTGCACGATCGGCTCAATAATCATGGCTGCAGTCTGTTCATGCTTTTCTGCTAATAATTGTTCCAGTGGCTGGATATCATCAACTTGCCATTCACCATCAAAACGGCTTTGTGGTGCCGGAACAAAATAACGGTTCGGCAGACTAGAACCAAAAATCTGGTGCATGCCCGTGACCGGATCGCAGACTGACATGGCATTCCAGGTATCGCCATGATAACCGGAACGAGTGGTCACAAAATTGCTTTTCTGTCCCTGACCACGCGCATGCCAGTATTGCACCGCCATTTTCAAAGCCACTTCCACAGTAACCGAACCGGAATCGGCATAGAAAATCCGATCCAGTGGCTCTGGAGTAATCTCAATCAGCAATTTAGCCAGATCAATCGCCGGCTGATGGGTCAGGCCACCAAACATGACATGTGACATGGATTGCAACTGGGTCTGCACCGCCTGATTCAGCTCTGGATGGTTATAACCATGGATCGTGCACCACCAGGACGACATCCCATCAATCAGCTGTGTGCCATCTTCCAGTTCAATTACAGCACCATGTGCCGCCCTCACCTTATAACAAGGCAAAGGATGACTCATGGAAGTATAGGGATGCCAGATATGCTGCTGATCAAAAGAATCGTGCACGGAAAATAACCTAAACAATAGCGCTGTCCTGATCTTAACGGTTTAATTCTGAAATGAACATCTAGCTGACCTTTAGCGATTTTTTGATTAACGATTTTTTTGTAAAAATTGCAAGATTGGCTCAATGACCAAATTGGTATCGAACAGGACAGCATCGTGCGCAGCTGAAATTTTCACCAAGTTCAGATGATCTGCATTGAAATGTGCAATATTTTGTATAATTTTGCAGGGAACTAGCATATCGTTCTCAGAATTTATAAATAGCATCTTGCCAGGATAGCCTTTTAAGATATCTACCAAATTTAATTGTTCTAAAAGATAGAGATGAGCCTGCTGATAGGATAAATCAATATTTACCAACTGCTCTTGTAAATGTTTTGCCCGTTCTCGTGGTGCTACTGAACCCAAAGTGACCAGTGCACAAAAGCGTTTTAGAGCCTGTTGAGGTTGTAACATCACCGCATGTTTAAATTGCTCATACTGCACTTTGGGCATAGCATGAGACCAGTTTTCTTGTACCACAAAGCAGGGGTTTGACATACAGGCAATTACAGGCTTGGCGACTTGTATCTGCTGATAGATTGTATTAGCCAATAACAATGCTAACTGCCCGCCAAGTGACCAGCCAATCAGTACATCTTTATCAGCTGCAACCTGTACCTTTTCTGCCAGTATTGCTGCATTATTCGGATCAAAGATATCCCAGACTTCGATCTGATGCTGTGGCATTAACTGCTCTTCTAGCTGCTGTACAAATTCATTCAGTACCTGAGTCCCCAGTCCCCAGCCGCTGATGAGCAGAATTTTCATCAATCTTGTTCCCTATTTTTTGTCATCTATTCAATAAAAAAGGGACCAATCTCTTTCGGAATGATCCCTGATATACAGCTGCAAAATTTAAGCAGGCTGCATGGCATCCATAGCAAGCTCACGGCCGGTTTTCTTCGGTGTTTCAGCTTTTAGTCCTAGTTTGGCAAACAGGGCTTTGTCCTTGCCTTCACCACTATTCGGTGCAGTCAGTAATTTATCACCTGAGAACAGTGAGTTAGCACCTGCCATGAATGCCAGGGCCTGATCGGAATCAGATAGAGATTCACGGCCTGCAGACAGACGGATATAGCTTTTTGGCATGATGATACGTGCTACGGCAATCGTCCGGATCCAGTCAATCACATCCAGTTTTTCTACATCGGCGAGCGGTGTTCCTTCGATTGGCACCAGCATATTAATTGGCACCGATTCTGGGTGAATTGGCATGGTCGCCAGTTCAAATAATAATCCCACACGGTCCTGTTTACCTTCACCCAAGCCGACAATCCCGCCACTACATACATTAATTCCAGCTGAACGAACATGGTCTAAAGTATTTAAGCGATCGTCAAAAGTTCGGGTGCTAATGACATTCGCGTAATATTCACGCGAAGTGTCGAGGTTATGATTGTAATAATCCAGTCCAGCATCTTTTAAACGTTCTGCCTGAGAGGCATTTAACATACCTAAGGTCATGCAGGTTTCCATACCCAGCTTTTTTACTTCCTGGATTAATTCCAGCACATAAGGCATATCGCGCTCGTGCGGATTCCGCCATGCTGCGCCCATACAGAAACGGGTCGATCCTGATTCTTTCGCCTGTTTTGCTTCAGCAATGGCTTTTTGTACCTCTACCCTTTTTTCAATTTCCAGATCAGTATCGTAATGGGCAGACTGGGAACAGTATTTACAGTCTTCCGGACAACGACCGGTTTTAATAGAGAGCAAGGTGCTGACCTGTACGGTATTGGCATCAAAATACTCACGGTGAATTTGCTGTGCCTGAAATAGCAGATCCATCAGTGGTTGATCATAAAGTGCCTGAATCTCGTCACGCGTCCAGTCATTGCGAGTCATAGTCTCAACATCAATGTTAAAAAAGAATGCAGAAATAATACGCGGTTTTTTAAAAAATGGTTTAGCCTTTTCTATCAAAATTTGAGGGAATAGCGCTAATTTATAAGCTGAGCTTTTCAATCAATTACAATTTTATGCTGCAAGATTTTATGATTTAAGCTGCTTTAATCCTTATTATTTATATATAAAACTTATAAATAAAATTCTCAATTTCTGTCTTGATAAAAATTAATAATGAATTTGCAACTTACTCATTATCAAGCTCACAAAAGCCAGTAAAACCAAGCTTATGGCAGAAAATTTAGAGCCCTTGGCTCTAAACATCCAAGGGCTTTTTTATAAAAGTATTGTTTAACTCAAGCTGACAATTCATTAAAGTTTAAATCTGAGTCGGTACAAATAAAAAGCGCGAGATTTTTAAAATTTAGCTCAATCTATGTCTATTCATAAAGTGACTCGCTTCATCGGAAACATCAGATATACAAGCTGTATCAGTCCACATAACTTAACCACGAACCGCTGCCTGAATTATTGCTACATCAATTTTCTTCATTTTAAGCATGGCATCAAATACCCTTTTTGCTACTACAGGATCTGAACTGTAAGATGCTTCAAGTAAAACCATTGGGATAATCTGCCAGGAAATTCCCCATTTATCCTTACACCAGCCGCATTCACTTTCCTGCCCACTATTGTTCACAATCGCATTCCAGTATCGGTCCGTTTCTTCCTGATCTTGTGTGGCCACTTGAAAGGAAAAAGCTTCATTATGCTTAAATTCTGGTCCACCATTTAAACCAATACATGGAATACCCAGGACCGTAAAATTGACTGTAATGACATCTCTCTCTTTTCCTGACGGATAATCTCCAGGGGCAAGGACTATTGCTTCTACTGACGAGTCTGGAAAGATTTCTGCATAAAAGCGTGCAGCCTCTTCAGCATCGTGATCGTACCAAAGGCAAATGGTATTTTTTGCAATATTCATGATCTCACCTCTACTTAGAGATTAAGAGATGACGCATTTGTTTAACCCTGCTTTACGCTTTTGAGTGGCTAAACAAATTTATTTATGCGTTCTATATTCGACCTAAGCTGGCAAAAGGCCAGTTTCTTTGTTGTGTTTTTATTCTTCGAATTGTAATAGCAGGTATTTCTTGATCTGCTGCAGATTTTATAAAATGCTTTGTAGCTGTTATAAGCCACTAAAATGTCTATAAAATTGTCGATGTCCAAGTCGAAAATATGCCTTTTTTTTCATTTGCACTGATTACAGACTGCTACTTTAAAAATACCTTAATGGTCGGAAACTCCATTTCTATCGTCAATGCGATGGCTGGGGTAATTGGTGTTTTCCTAATGTATAAAGGCTGCCAGTATCTATCGTGAAAGTATAGAAGTGGAAAAACTGACAGATTAAATTCCTTCCCCACAGTAAGGCCCTCAATCATTTAAGGGTTTTTTCTTTCTTTGTGAAAAATCAATTTAAAACCAAGGTCTGGATATTTCAATTTTTCAGGTTCTTTTCCTAAAAACCTGAGCTCAGCAAGCCTTGCAAAATAGCCCGTTCAAGACGACTTAGCCTTACAAAAAGCTACATTTCCAGTGCGTTAATTTCTTGGAATTATCTAAAAAATATTTTTATGAATAACATTAATTTATGTTATAAATTACAGCAATATTTTATTAAATTATTTATTGCGTAACTAAATTACGTATTGAATAATTAAAAAGATCCAGTATGATGAGTTAAATTCCTTCTTTTTCTTGTAGGCATCAGGAATCGATGCAGTTCAGCAAGTCAAAGAAGTCAGGCAAACGGATTTGTCTTCTCAATATAAAACGGCAGTGATACCTCCGTAGAGCCTGAACAGACAGTAAAAGATGAGCAATAGGATTGCTTCTAAAAAATGAGGATGTTGTATGAATGAATTAGCCAATCCATTAGAACTATGTGGATTCGAATTTATTGAATTTGTATCTGAAGATGGCCAGCTGGATCCTGTTTTCCAAACCATCGGATTCACTAAAGTGGCGAAGCATAAATCGAAAAATGTCTATTTATGGCGCCAGGGCAATATTAATATCATTCTGAATTATCAGCCTGAATCATATGCAGCATTTTTCTATAAAGAGCACGGTCCTTCTGCTTGCGCAATGGGCTTCCGTACCAAGAATGCGGCAAAAGCTTTTCAAAAGGCGATCGAAATCGGCGCAGAACCGATTTACAGCAAAGTCGGCCCTATGGAGCTTAACATCCCTGCGATTAAAGGAATCGGTGGTTCTCCAATCTTCCTGGTCGATTGTGACATTTACCAAAATGATTTTATCTTCTTTGATAATGTTCCATCGCGTCCAGTCGGCACTGGCCTGAATGAAATCGATCATTTAACGCATAATGTTTATAAAGGTCGTATGCAGTACTGGGCAGATTTCTATGAAAAGATTTTCAACTTCCAGGAAATCCGCTACTTCGATATTAAAGGCGAATACACTGGCCTGACTTCTAAGGCACTAACAGCACCAGATGGCAAGATCCGTATTCCACTGAATGAAGATTCAGACAAAGGTAATGGCCAGATCGCTGAGTTCCTGAACGAATTCAATGGAGAAGGCATTCAGCACATTGCCTTTATCTGTGATGACCTGCTTGAAACTTGGGACAAGCTGAAAGCTTTAGGCACCAAGTTCATGACGCCACCGCCAAGCACTTATTATGAAAT
This sequence comes from Acinetobacter sp. YH16031, assembly GCF_013417335.1. NCBI lineage: Bacteria > Pseudomonadati > Pseudomonadota > Gammaproteobacteria > Moraxellales > Moraxellaceae > Acinetobacter > Acinetobacter sp. YH16031. Next base: position 14,072 of record NZ_VPED01000042.1, on the reverse strand, counting down.
GCTGGATGAGCGCTTGCCGAACCATGGTGAGCCAGCGGATGAGCTGCAAAAACGCGGTATTCTGCTTGATGGCAATACCAAAGATGGTAACAAACGCCTGCTGTTACAGATTTTCTCTGAAAATATGATTGGCCCGGTGTTCTTTGAGTTTATCCAGCGCAAAGACGACGATGGTTTCGGTGAAGGTAACTTTAAGGCCTTATTTGAATCAATCGAACGTGATCAGATCAAACGTGGTGTTTTAGACATTTCTAAAGCCTGACCTTTTTAAAACCATACCGGTGTCTATGTAGTCTCATGTGCACCGGTATGGTTACCTCTGCTTCAACGTATACGCTCGTATAACACTTAAGATTCTGCATCAATGACGGCATAACAATAATAAAGCACATCATAGTTCAGCGCTTAATCTCACATGGATGATGAATAAAAATGCAGCATATTGAACAAGGAAACCTGAAAAAAGGTTTAAGTAACCGGCATATCCAGCTCATCGCACTCGGTGGTTCAATTGGTACCGGACTGTTTCTTGGAATTTCACAAACAATCAAGCTTGCCGGGCCTTCCGTCATTTTAGGTTATGCCATTGCAGGCTTGATTGCCTTCCTAATGATGCGCCAGCTCGGTGAAATGATTGTACATGAACCCGTGAGCGGTTCTTTTAGTCATTTTGCTTATAAATACTGGGGAAAATTTGCCGGATTTATGTCTGGCTGGAATTATTGGGTGCTAAATATTCTGGTATGTATGGCCGAATTAAGTGCCGTCGGCCTTTATATCCATTACTGGTGGCCTGAAATTCCGACCTGGGTCTCTGCCCTCGGCTTCTTCATTTTCATCAATGTGATTAATTTGCTTCACGTCAAATTATTCGGTGAAATGGAATTCTGGCTGGCGATCATTAAGGTCGGTGCGATTATTGCCATGATTGCGTTCGGTAGTTACCTACTTACTAGTGGCAGCGGCTACAGCCAGTCCAGTCTGGAAAATTTATGGCAACTCGGCGGCTTCTTCCCGAATGGGATTATGGGTCTGATTATGGCGATGGCCATGATCATGTTTGCTTTTGGCGGCATTGAACTGGTCGGGATCGCAGCCGCTGAAACCGATAACCCGAAAAAGACCTTACCTAAAGCAGTCAACCAGATTGTCTACCGTGTCCTGTTGTTTTATATCCTGAGCCTAGTGGTCATTCTATCGCTTTATCCTTGGAACATGATGGCGCAAGGCGGTAGTCCATTTGTGATGATTTTTGATTCTTTAGGTAGTCAAACAGTTGCTGGAGTTTTGAATTTCGTGGTGTTAACCGCAGCGGTTTCGGTATATAACAGTACTAACTACTGTACCAGCCGTATGCTGTTAGGTTTAGCCCAACAAGGTAATGCGCCGAAGTTCTTAAGCAAGATTAATCAGCGTGGCATCCCTGTCAATGCGGTCATGGTTTCAGCGTTTTTCACCTTGATGTGTGTTTTATTAAATTATCTGGTGCCGGAAAAAGCCTTTAGCATGTTGATGATGCTGGTGGTTGCTGCCATCGTGATTAACTGGCTTGTTATTTCCTATACTCATTTGAAATTCAAGACCTCAATGAATCGTACGCAGACTAAAACCGATTTTCCAAGTGTGGCTTATCCATTCACCAACTATTTATGTATCGCATTTATGGGCGGTATTCTGCTGATTATGAGCAGCACCCCGGACATGCACGTTGCTGTCATCATGATTCCGGTCTGGATTGGTATTCTCTCGGTTGCCTACTTCTTTAAGCGCAAACAGGAATCTCAGACTGCAATGTTAGACAACAGCAAAATTAGCACATTACCAGAAGCGAAATCGCTTATTGATTAGATTAGGATAGATTCATGTTTCAACATATTGATACTTATGCCGGTGATCCGATTCTCTCTTTAATGGAAGAATTCAACAAAGATCAGCGTAGTAACAAAGTCAACTTAAGCATCGGCCTGTATTACAACGAAGATAATATTGTGCCGCAGCTAGACTCAGTGCAGAAAGCCTATACTTATCTGATCCCTGACTATAATAAAGTTCGTGTTTACTTGCCGATGGATGGACTGAACAGTTTTAACCAGGCTGCGCAGGAATTAATTTTTGGAACTTCCAGCCCTGCCCGTGAGCAAGGCCGTGTGGTCACGATTCAGACTTTGGGTGGCTCAGGTGCACTAAAAGTCGGCGCAGATTTTTTAAAGAAATATTTTCCAGAATCTGAAATCTGGGTCAGCCAGCCAACTTGGGAAAACCATATTGCGATCTTTAACGGTGCGGGTATTCAAACCCATTTCTATCCTTATTATGATGCAGAGACCAATGCCGTTAATGTACCGGCGATGTTAGATTGCTTAAAACAGCTGCCACCTCAAAGTATTGTGTTACTGCATCCTTGCTGTCATAACCCGACCGGGGCAGATTTACAGCCGCATGAGTGGGATCAAGTCATTGAGGTATTAAAAGCTCAATCCTTAATTCCGTTCTTGGATATGGCTTATCAAGGTTTTGGTCAGGGTCTGGAACAAGATGCCTATGCCATTCGTGCACTTGATCAAGCTGGTATGAATTTTATCGTCAGCCATTCATTTTCCAAAATCTTCTCTTTATATGGAGAACGGATTGGTAGCTTAAGTTTTGTCTGTGATGACTCTACAAGCGCACAAAATGTTTTAGGCCAGTTAAAAGCTACAGTTCGCCGGATTTATTCGAGTCCAGCGGCCAATGGTGCCCTATTGGTCAGCCAGGTGTTAAATAATCCTGAACTGTTTCAACAATGGCAGACTGAAGTTGAAGAAATGCGCCAGCGTATTTTACGTATGCGAGGCCTACTCAAAGAAAAACTATCTCAGGCATTGCCAGAACTTGATTTCAGCTACCTGACCCAGCAACAAGGTATGTTTAGCTATACCGGCTTAACTGCTGAACAGGTCGATCTGTTAAAACAGCATTACGGTATTTATCTAGTTCGTAGTGGCCGCATGTGTACGGCTGGCCTGAACCTCAGCAATATTGATTATGTTGCCGAGTCGATGGCTGCGGTGATCAAAATGCAGAATGAAGCTGAACCACTGATCGCTTAGAAATAATTAAGTTTTTAAATGCCTTCTAGCTTGAGTGCTCGAAGGCTTTTTTATGAATGGTGATTTGATCTTTTTAAATAAAAATAGAGTCAGGTCATGTTCTTGGGCAAAATCCGTAACCACTTGGATATCTATTCTTATTTCATCTGGATACTTTTTGATTTGGAATTAATGAGATTGTATGAAACCGTGGGACATTACTTCTTTATTATTCGTGAAACATAAAAAATCATAAAAAAAGCCCAATCTAAGATGATCGAGCTTCTTATCACAATTTAAATATATGATTTATATAAATAAAAATAATTAAGTATAACGTGTATTATGTTAATTTTAGGAGATCTTAAGATTATTCTCCAATCAATTTCATATCCTTTTCATCCCACCAATGTTGAGCATAGATTTCAGGATTACTTGTAAGTATCTCATTCAAAATATCAGCTACAAATGTTAGTTGCTCTGATATATCAATTTTCTTAAAAAATCCTTTCTTAATTATTGGCCTGCAAGGATCTATGAAAACCAAAAAACCATTTTCATACTCTTGATAATGATTACATCCAACCCAAATACCTTTAAATTTTTCGTCCGCTAAGGGTATTAAATATCCCCAATCCTCATTTATGAAATCTGATACATTTAAGCCATACTTAGGAAGTTCTTCTGATAAGTATTTTGCTAATGTATGTCCCCAAATTTGTCTGTCCCACTCTTCTTTCTCTTCAGAGGTTGGAGGAAAGTGATCAGATCGAAACTCTATATGTGTTTTTAATAAGGTCATAATTTTTATTCTTTAATATTGAATTATAAAAATAAAAGTTATTATAAAAATTGTCTATATTGCGACATAATTTTTAATTTTTTTAAAATTAATTAGTTAAACCAAATTGATACTTTAATTTAAAATAAAGGCTGTTATACAAACTCTAAAGCGACCAAGAGTTAGAAATCTCTGTTCAATTTTCTGTGAAATTGCATATCATTAAAATAAGAATAAGCATTCTTATTTTACTTCATAATTAAGCCACTTTTTAATTTCTCTCTAACGATCAAATGCTGGATATAAAAAAGATCCAGTACCTCAATCAGGTCTGGATCTATGAAATGACTAAAAGTGATCTGCAATTAATGAAAGAGTTAGACAGCCACCTGTGGATTAAACAAGGCATCAATCTGCTGTTGAATCCCGAGCAGATAATCGATGGCTTGTTGCATCTGATCTGCTGGCAACTGGTCTTCGGTGCCAATACAGGTAATCACATGGTCAAGCTGTCGGCTAAAGTTATACACCGGAATCGCCACTGCATGGATGCCCGCCATCATATCACCGGTTACGGACGCATAGCCCTGCTGCAGGATTTTCTCTTTAAGTTGCAAGAATTCTTCCCAATTCGCAGGATATTGACCTGCTTTCGCGCTACTCGCCCACTCTTTTTCCAGCAGAGGCTTGATGATGTATTCTGGCTGGAGGCAAGCATGTAAACGACCAGTTGCCGATTTTAGCAAAGGCATACGCGAGCCGACCCGGGTAATAATATTAAATACATGATTGGATTCAAGCGACTGAACCACGACAGCACCATCGGCGAACCATTTGCTGACATGAATACTGCAATTTAAATGCTGCTGAATCTGCGTAATATATTTTTGGGTTAATTCCAGCATATCGGTACGCTTTAAGGCATTAACGCCAAATGCGTGAGCACGCTCACCCAGGCTATATCGCCCGTCACTGAGCTGCTGGGCATACCCTTTACGTATCAAGCTCACCACATAGCGATGCACTTTTGCAGGATGCATAGACAGGACTTCTGACAGCTCTTTTAACATCATCGGTGCATTATGTTCAGTCAATGCATCGAGTACAGTTAATCCTACTTCTAGAGACTGCACCCCTCCCTGTAATTTTTCTTCCTCAACGCTCATCGTTTCATCCTGCATATACGCATTAATTTTCATGGCTCTATAAAACCATTGTACTACTGAAATCAAAAATCTTGTTCGGCCAAATCTGATTTCAGATTCAGATCATAGCCGCATATTAACAAATTTACATTATACATAATCAAATTATTTATTGCGTAATTTAAAAATATAAGTATGATTCTGTATAGAACTTAAATTTTCCACGGAAAGGATTCATATTTATGACGACACGTTTAAAGTCATTTATCGACATCGCTCCTGATTCAGATTTCCCTTTAGAAAACTTGCCTTATGGTATTTTCAGTAATGAGCAAAACACCCAACCACGTGCTGGAGTGGCACTTGGAGAATGGGTGGTTGATCTAGCAGCATTGGAAGCAAAGGGTTATTTAAAGCTAAAAGAAGGTCAGCAATTTTTTAATCAGCCAACCTTGAATGCTTTTATTGAGTCGGGTAAAGCCAACTGGTCTAAAGTACGTACGGAATTACAAAAGTTACTCTCAGCCGATCATGCCGAATTGCGTGACAACAAAGAGCTACGTGATCAGGTTTTCTTTAAACAGTCAGACGTCACAATGCATCTGCCGGTGCATATCCCGGGCTATACCGACTTTTATTCATCGAAAGAACATGCCACCAATGTCGGCTGTATGTTTCGTGACCCGAAAAATGCATTGTTAGCCAACTGGTCAGAGCTTCCAGTCGGTTATAACGGCCGTGCCAGCTCCGTGATTGTCAGCGGAACAGAAATCGTGCGTCCATCTGGACAGATCAAATTACCGGATTCTGATCGTCCAGTATTTTCAGCATGTCGCAAACTCGACTTCGAACTGGAAACCGGCTTCATTATTGGCAAGCCAAATAACTTAGGTGAGCCCATTGCGATTAAAAATGCCTGGGATCATATTTTTGGTATGGTGCTATTCAATGACTGGTCTGCACGTGACTTGCAACAATGGGAATATGTACCGCTAGGTCCATTTAACGCCAAGACTTTTGCCTCTTCGATCTCGCCATGGATCGTAACCATGGAAGCGCTTGAACCGTTTAAAACCAGTTCACCTGCTCAAGAGCCAAAACCTCTGGCTTATCTGCGTGAAGATAACAGCAGTAATAGCTATGACATTAACCTGTCTGTTGAAATTCAGCCTGAAAATTCAGATCAGGCTGATGTCATCTGTGAAACCAACTTCAAATATATGTACTGGTCAATGGCACAGCAACTGGCTCATCACACCATTGCCGGCTGTAATGTTCAGGTCGGGGATCTAATGGGCTCAGGCACAATTTCCGGTCCTACGCCTAACTCTTATGGTTCATTACTGGAAATCACCTGGAATGCCACCAAGCCACTGACTTTGTCGAATGGTGAACAACGCACCTTCATTCAGGACGGCGACACCGTGATCATGAAAGGTCATTGTGAAAAAGAGGGTCTGCGTATCGGTTTCGGTGCTGTGAGCGGCAAAATCCTGCCAGCGATTGATTTCGGTTTTACTGAATAGTCCGGGGTGAAATCATGACCATGCAACTGTATACCTATTTTCGTAGTTCAGCCGCTTACCGGGTTCGTATTGCGCTCAACCTGAAAGGACTCGAAGCAGAACATATCCCGGTTCATCTGGTGAACAATGGCGGCGAACAGCATAGTGAAATGTTTCGTCGGGTCAATCCAGGAGAGCTGGTACCAGCGTTGATTGAAGATGATTTCACGCTGACCCAGTCGCTCAGCATGATTGAATATCTGGAAGAAAAATTTCCAGAACCTCCCCTGTTGCCTAAGGATTTGCAACAGCGTGCGCTGATTCGGGCCTTTAGTCTGAATATTGCCTGTGACATTCATCCCCTCAACAACCTGCGTGTACTTCAGTACCTCAGTAAAACCCTGAATGCCAGCGATGAACAGAAAACCGAATGGTACAGACACTGGGTCGTCACCGGCTTAAAAGCGCTTGAAGCTCAATTAACGCATTCAAATGGCCAATTCTGTTTTGGAGATCAACCGAGCCTTGCAGATTGCTGTTTGATTCCACAAGTATATAACGCCAAACGTTTCAACATCGATCTTTCGGATTTCCCGAAAATTGAATCGATTTATGCTCATTGCAACTCACTGGATGCATTTCAAAAAGCTGCACCTGAAGCGCAGCCTGATGCAGCATAAGAACATATAAGGATATAAGCATGACCATTCAAATTGAAAAAATTCACCATGTCGCCTACCGCTGTAAAGATGCCAAAGAAACCGTAGAATGGTACAAAAAAAACCTGAACATGGACTTTATCCTGGCTTTTGCTGAGGATCATGTCCCGTCTACCAAGGCTTTTGACCCATATATGCACCTGTTTTTAGATGCTGGTAATGGCAATGTTTTGGCCTTCTTTGAACTGCCCACCCAACCGGAAATGGGCCGCGATGAAAATACCCCGAAATGGGTGCAGCACATTGCCTTAAAAGTGAAGGATCGTCAGGCACTGGTTCAGGCCAAAGAGCATCTGGAAGCCAATGGCGTAGATGTACTGGGCATTACCAATCACGGCATTTTCCATTCGATTTATTTCTTTGATCCAAATGGTCACCGTCTGGAACTGGCTTATGATGATGAAAAAGCACCTCAGAAAATTGCCATGATTACCGAAGAAATGAAGTATGACATGCTGGAACAATGGAGCAAAACCAAACGCGCGCCTTCACATACCCACTTCCTGCATGCGGATGAATTAGACCATAGCGCTCGTGAAGCGAAGATGGACTCTTGAATTTTAAGAAAAGGATTTCTGATGAATAAAGTCATTGCCAATGCTCAGGAAGCTTTAGCGGATATCGTGGCAGATCATCAAACGCTCGCCGTTGGTGGGTTTGGTTTATGCGGTATTCCTGAAGCGCTCATTGAAGCTTTAAAAAATACCGGTGTCACTGGTCTGACCTGCATCTCCAATAATGCCGGTGTGGATGATTTTGGTTTGGGCAAATTGCTGCAAACCAAACAGATCAAAAAGATGATTTCTTCTTATGTCGGTGAGAACAAGGAATTTGAGCGCCAATATCTGAATGGTGAACTGGAAGTAGAGCTAACACCTCAAGGCACACTGGCAGAAAAATTACGTGCTGGCGGTGCTGGAATTCCTGCTTTCTACACTCAAACAGGCGTAGGTACCTTGGTTGCCGAAGGCAAAGAAGTCCGTGAATTTGATGGTAAAGAGTTTATTCTGGAAAAGTCATTAACCGCAGATGTGGCATTGGTTAAAGCCTATAAAGCGGATAAGGCCGGGAATCTGATCTTCCGTAAAACTGCGCGTAATTTCAATCCTGAATGTGCCATGGCCGGTAAAATCACTGTGGCTGAAGTTGAACAGGTTGTAGAGATTGGTGAACTTGATCCGGATGATATTCATCTCCCTGGAATTTATGTAAACCGAATTGTTGTCAATGCTGCACCGGAAAAGCGCATTGAACAGATGACCTTAAAGGCAGGAGCATAATCATGGCCTGGACTCGAAATGAAATGGCTCAGCGTGCGGCACAGGAACTGGAAGATGGTTTCTATGTCAATCTCGGTATTGGCTTGCCAACACTGGTTGCCAACTATATTCCAGAAAATATCAACGTCTGGCTCCAGTCTGAAAATGGCCTCTTAGGCATTGATGAATTCCCGACTGCAGAAACAGTTGATGCAGACCTGATTAATGCCGGTAAACAGACAGTCACTGCCCGCAAAGGGGCTGCCTTCTTCTCAAGTGCTGAATCCTTTGCCATGATTCGCGGGGGCCACGTGAATATTGCGATTTTAGGTGCGATGGAAGTCTCTGAAACAGGTGATCTGGCCAACTGGATGATTCCGGGCAAGAAAGTCAAAGGTATGGGCGGTGCCATGGATCTGGTAGCAGGCGTGCAGAAAGTTGTCGTTCTAATGGAGCATACGGCGAAAGACGGTTCACCGAAAATTGTTCCTCAATGTACCCTGCCGTTGACCGGTAAAGGTGTCGTCAATCGAATCATTACGGATCTCGGCGTTATGGATATTACTTCACGCGGAATGTTTCTGATAGAACTCGCTCAAGATGTCACGCTGGAGCAGATTAAAGCTGCAACTGGGGTTGAGCTGATTACAGATAGACTTAAGGCTGCCTGATTAATAATTAGTTACTTTTAATGATCTCTGTTTACTTAAGATAATGTGAATCTGATACGAGCTTTTATCTTTATTATCCTAGACAAAAAAATAGCCTTAGATCTTTCGATTTAAGGCTATTTTTAATTTAGGTAATGGTAGAAGTAAATTCCGAAGCCCATCAATTTTAAATCATCATACATCCAAACAAATTTTACCCATATGTTTGCCATCACGTTGATATTCAAAAGCTGCCCGAATCTCTTCTAGGGGGAACACTTTATCAATCATTGGATGAATGTCTGTTGCTTCCAATGCTCTGATCATATCCTGCTGTTCAGAACGGTTTCCTACCGTTACGCCTTTAATGGTCAGCTGTTTCGCCATAATCGCAGCTGTTGGCACATCTCCACTAATACCCGTAAATACACCAATCAAGGTAATGTGTCCGCCTATGCGAGAAGCTGCGATAGATTGAGCAAGCGTACCCGGTCCACCGATTTCGACCACATGGTCAACGCCCCGGTTGCCTGTCATCTCAAAGATTTTCTCGCCCCAGTTTTCTTCTTCGCGGTAATTTACAACACCCGCAACGCCCTGTTCGAGAAGCCATTTCGCTTTTTCATTTGATGAAGTCGTTGCCCACACCCTTGCACCCATCTTCAGGGCAAATTGAAGTGCAAATATTGAAACACCACCTGTTCCAAGGATTAGCACATCGTCTCCCGCTTTGATTTTTCCTTCCACCACCAGTGCACGCCATGCGGTTAATCCAGCCGTTGGTAGGGTTGCTGCTTCATGATGAGTCCAGCCTTTGGGAGCATGAGTAAACCAGTTTTCTGGTCGCACTACATATGAAGTTGCATAGCCATCAATTCCATCACCTGGCGTATAACTAAAATCAGCTTGCGGACACTCAGCTTTCACCCAGTTAGGGAAAAATAGAGATACGACATGATCCCCAACAGCAAACTCAGTCACCCCTTCGCCGATTTCTTCAACGACTCCCGCCCCGTCAGCCATCAACAGTCGACCTGGATCTGCAGGAAGAACTCCTATTGCGACGTTATAATCATGGAAATTAAGCGAGTTACTGAGAATTCGAACTCTAATCTCTCCATGACCCGGCTTTCCAGGATCGTTAATATCTGCCAATTCTATTTGATCTAAACCTGGTTTTTGACCTCGTAAAGCTGCTTTCATAAATTCGACTCTGTTTATTAAGCGATTGGTTTGCCATCTTATAACTTAGATTATAACGTTTACGTAGTTTTCTCATGAACACGAACAAAAAACGTTTACATCTTTACCCAACCCTGAGAAAAAGATCTGAATGAACTTTTAAAAACTACCTTCTATCGAATTCAAAAAATCCATTCATCTCTCAATCAGAAAGACTAAAATTTCATCAACTCAAATGCTTCAATTAAACAATTATTCATCTAAATTTTAAGATCTCACTTCCTCTAAAAATCAATTTTTCACATTCTTCCGTAAAATTTTTTGGCTATGAAATAACATGAATAATCTTGGAACAAGTAAAATTTTTTAAATCATTTCTGATTAAATTTTAATCAATTTACTCTATTTAAGGAATTTTACTCAGTAACAACTATAAAAAATGCGAAAATTTTTAAGTCTTTATTTATATCAATAAATTTGTCTAAAAATTATTTTATTTACATATATATCAATAATATGATTAAAATATAATCACATTAACTAATAATTAAAAATAACATTATGTAACTGTTTCGTAAATTTTTTAAGGTTTTTCTATTCAAAAAAAACTATAGTGGCGCAGCAGTTAGCCATCATTAAAAAAATAGGAAATGGATATGAAAACATCAAATAGTTTGGGTAAAGGAATAGTCGTAGCTGCCCTCATTGCTACTACACAAATGAGTTATGCAGAATTTAAAAGATTCTCTGTATCTACCGGATGGTTACATATCAAATCACAAGGAAATGCCAATCCGATGCGAATTAAAACTGGCGTGGAAGAAGGAAGATCTGCTCGAGTAGGAGATATTACAGGTGATACCATCCGATCAAATATTGATTACAACAAGACTGATTTAACACCAGCTGAACAAGGTCTAATTGGGACAATCACCAGACCATTTTTGAATTATCCATCAATGTTTGACTGGATGCGTGATGGTTTTTTATAACGAATTCGGGGATGATCCTGAAAAATTAAGAGATGCATTAACCAGTTTAACCGGTACGGCTGAGATTTCTGGCTTATCAAACTGGAACTCAAATGCGGGTATAGAAGTCGAAGATATTGATACTTTGGGCTTAATGCTGGACTACTATGTGAATGAAAATGTTTCTCTGCAAATGATTGGAGGCATTCCACCAAAGGTCGATTTAAAAGGTAAAGGACAAGTCTACGCACCATTTTCAGCAGTAGGTCATCCTATCGCGCCAAACCAGAACTTATATTTGAAAAATGATATTCTCATTACTGACTTAGATAAATATGATACTGCTGCTTCTGCACGTGCTTGGACACCTGCACTTGAGGCGATTTATCACTTTGGCAAACCGGGTGTTAACAAGTTCCGACCTTATATCGGTGCCGGTGTCATGTTTGCTCATTACACTGATATTAAATTAAATGGCGGCGTTAAAAATGATCTGATTGCAGCTGGCCACATGATTCAAAATATCTATGATGGTGAAGCAGGAGCAGCGCTCGAGGGTAGAGTTTCAAGTGGAGATATCCAAGTAAAAACCACCGCAGATGATGCTATTGCACCTATCGTCTCATTAGGTTTTAACTATGATTTAAACTCTAGCTGGTATGCAACTGCTTCAGTTTCTTATGCAAAATTAAATAATAAGACCGATATCACGGTGATCAATAAAAATACGGGCGAGAAACTGATTCAGGCCTCTACCAAAATTGATGTCGATCCGCTAATTTCCTATGTGGGTATAGGTTATCGTTTTTAATTTTCATCAATTCTTATTTTAATTTTTTCAAGCACTGTCCCTTCTTTCCTTTGAGGCATGCATGATTATGCCACCACACGATCCGTGTGGTTTTTTTTGCATGTCACATTTGTAAGGCTTTCATTATTTCCTATGAAAGCCTTTTTTACTATTTATCAATATGAACTACTTTTCGATATTCTGGATTTCATAAGGAATAGATAAGTTTTCACAATCTTGGCCACTTGCTTCTAAAGGTAAGAACTGGGTGCTCATGCTATGTTTCAGTACGCCTTTCGATGTGTAGTCAAACTGATACATCTGCTGGTGAATATAAACATCATTTACATTTAATGCCGCTATTTCATCTACATCACAGCTCATTACACGCATAGGTGCTTCGGCGCCAAGTTCTGCTAATTCGATTAGATAGTTGCATGAAGGATGTAAAATCGTTTTAGGCTGCTCTGATTGATTTTCCCAACGGACCTGTAAAACAAGCTGATTCACAACTTCATCAGATGGTGTAATTTCAAGTGACTGATTTTCTTCTATCACGTCCAAAGTAGTCGGATCTAGAAATTGAAGAGTACGCTTAACCCCCTGACAATCATCTGTTTTTGGTTTTGACAGCAAAATTGAGTAAGAATCCTTTAAAGGAACTCTCTCAACCACAATATCCACTCCAGAAGGCGGTTTTCCTCCGGTTCCAGTTCCGCCTTTTACGACACCTGCCGAAAACTCTTCTCCACAACCAGCCAACAATGTCGTACAGACAATAGGCAATAAAATTCTTTTTTTACGTGTCACTTTGATATATCCCTAAACAAAATGTCTGATTCGCATCAGATTTTCCTTCATCCAATTCACTACGTTCTAAAGCCAGTTTGAATAAGTCTTCAGAATATTTTTCCCATAATTCGAGTGAATGCTTTTTAAGAATTTCAACTGATTCGCTCGTCAGTTCATCTGCTCGTATACTTTCTTCTAAAAAGCTCGTTTGTTCCGGGCAAAAAATATTATGTAAACCCGCTTGCATATGGCTTTGTAAATTATCAGTCAATAGCTTGCGTATATCTTGTGAAGATTGATCCGGAATAAAACTTCTTTTTTCTAAAATGACTTGTTTTTTTTCCTGCCTGACAATTCCAAGACGGACCAATTCATTTAGCACCGATCTGGGATGCATTTCCTTTGATACCCTATGGACTAATTTTACAAATGAATCTTGATCAAGATTATGAAAAGGCAGCTGTTCTGGCCATTCTTCTGCTACCCATATCCCGACTACTCGGCCAGGAATATTCAATGCTTCTGTTTTGTCGGTATCAGTAATTAAATAGCCATCTTCAATCGCTTGTTTGAAAGTAGTGATATCTTTACGGTGCAACCCTGACAATAAGCTGATTGCGGATATGGTGGCTTTTTTCTCAAGAGTTTCCAGTTCATTCACGGCTTGTAAATAAAAAATAGGCTTTAAAGCGGCAGAAAATTCTGTATAGCCCACCCCAGAGCGAATAAGCCATTTCGTTAAATGGTTCATTAGCAACAAAACTTGCTGTAAATTAAATTCAGTATCATTTGTGGGTGAATTGCTCATAGGGTCAATATTTTCCCAACTTCCAAAATAAAAAAGTTTCTAAGGTTCCATATTTAAAGCTATTTTGATGAATCTTAGAAAGAGAAAAGAATTTATCTTAAAATTTTTCACAATAATAATGAAATTTAATAAATATCTCGACTCATAAGTTTTTCTGTTTAAATACATATCTGGAAAATTAACTTTCATTCCAGTTTTTAAAAATTATCTCTTTAATATAAAACCTATCAGCAATTATTAATCATTATTCGCCTTTAAATAATTAAGTTTTAACTATAGACCTCTTTCATAAATCATTTTTTGCTCAGTTCCAAGTTGTAGATTCCAGCGATTAAATTGAATCTCAAACCAAGCCTTTTACCTCTATTTCGATAACGCTCAGCAAGAATTTTGAAGGTTTTC
>NZ_VPED01000041.1:0-23975 GCF_013417335.1 Acinetobacter sp. YH16031 | reverse complement strand
TCTTGAGTAAGATGAGTATAGTTCATGATGCAACTTTGACTTTGGTCGGTCGGAAGCAAAATGCTAGCTCATCTTGCTTCCTTCCAATAATTTAATCTCTGTTGCACTTCATTTGAGAATCCAAGTAATAAAAAATCCAATCAATACATCAGCTATCTTTATCTGATCAAGTTATATCCGCTTACGATTCCTTTACTTTTTTATTATTTTAGCCGCTGTCTGGAATGCTAAATTGGCACTTATCTGAATGAAATTAGCATGAAGAATAACAATGAAACAGACTCAAATAGCAGCAATTTTATTATTAGGCTTGGGTTCCTATAGCCTGACTGCCTGTGCCCAAGACAAGACTTCAGCATCCCCAGCTGGACAATCCACTGTCAAAACCACACAGCAAGCCTATAAAGTTGAAGAATTTACGCAGTTGAATGAGCCATGGGCACTGACTGAGCTCCCAGATCAACGCTTACTGATTACCGAAAGATCAGGAAAATTAAAATTATTTAATCCAGCCAATCGCAGCACTCAAACTGTTCAGGGTATTCCTCAAGTGGCCTATGGCGGACAAGGGGGCTTAGGCGATATCACACTCCATCCTGACTTTGCCAAGAATCAGTGGGTGTATCTCAGTTATGCCGAACAGGGGCAGGGTGGCTATGGTGCAGTCGTGGTTCGTGGCAAGCTAGATCTCACCAAGAGCCCCCCTCAACTCACTCAGATCAAAAAAATCTGGACTCAGGTACCGAAATTTTCTTCCGGACAGGGTCATTATGGGCACCGGATTATCTTTGGCTCAGACAATAAGCTCTGGATCAGTTCGGGTGAACGTCAGCAATTTAATCCAGCCCAGGACATGAACTCCAATGCCGGCAAGATTATTCGTCTGAATGACGATGGTTCAATTCCTTCCGATAATCCATTTATGAATCAGGGCGAAATTGCCAAGCAGGTCTGGAGTCTGGGACACCGTAATCCTCTCGGTTTGGCATTTGATCCACAAGGGCAGCTTTGGGTGATTGAAATGGGTCCTAAAGGCGGTGATGAGCTGAATAAAGTGATAAAAGGCAAAAATTATGGCTATCCGATCGTCTCCAATGGGGATCATTATGATGGCAAGCCGATTCCAGATCACAGCATCCGACCAGAGTTTGAAGCACCAGCACTAGATTGGACTCCAGTAATTTCTCCTTCAGACTTGCTGTTCTATACTGGTAATAGCTTTCCTCAATGGAAAAATAAAGCCATTGCTACAGGTCTGTCTTCTCAGGCAATGATCGTGATTGATACTACTCAAAGCCCTGTTAAAGAAATACAGCGACTGGATATGAAAGAGCGGATTCGTGGTGCGATTCAGGCCAAAGATGGCTCACTCTGGGTGATTGAAGATGGTCCAAAAGCCAAGTTGCTTAAGATGACCGCCCCTCAGTAAAAAGCTAAATAGTTAATATCAGAATGAAAGAAAAAGGCCCCAACTCCTGTGAGGGCCTTTTCAAATTTAGCTCAGATACCTTTCCTCCGGTATCGATCAGCATCCTGCCGATGTTTTATTCTTGTTTTTGCAAGACTTCCTGTCTTGGTATGCACTCAATATAACCTGAGTTAGAAGAACCGAGTAGAGGCATTGACCGCATCTGCTGTAGGCCAGAGGCGACAAACTCACTTGAAAATATTTATCCGATCAAATCCCAAGTTATCAGGATAACTTTGCGATATAGTAGAGATAGAAGGCCTTATTGAAGCTCATCTCTTTATTCAATAAAAAATATCTAAAAGAATTCAATAAAATAATAAAAAGGAGAAGCACATGCCTACCGTTCAAATTGAAGTCCGGCAACAGTATTCCCAAGCTGATGAAGAGCAGTTACTCGACAGTGTATTTCAATGTGTGAAAAATGCCTTTCAACTGCCTGATTACGACCGTAATATCCGGCTGGTGGCACATGAAGCCCATCGTTTTCAGTAGATGACTCATCTGGCTCAACCTGAATACTTTACCTTGATCAGTATTGACTGCTTCGCTGGCCGGAGTCTGGAGACTAAGCACAAACTGTATCAGCAGATTGTGTAGAAAGCTTGGGAAAACTGGGTATTCCGTCTGATCATATTCTGATTCATCTGCAGGAAAGTCCATTGGAAAATTGGGGAATCCGCGGTGGGCAAGCAGCCTGTGATGTCAATTTAGGCTTTAATGTAGAGATCTGATTTTTTGAAGAAAAATACCAGATTTTAAATGCAAAAAAGCCCCAACATCCTGTTGAGGCTTTTCTGGATTTGCTTCTCAGATCTGACTCCTGTCTGACCTGTCAACGTCCTGTTACTCTGCGCTTTTTATTGTTGTTGTATCGCTTTGCAGACTTCCTGTCTGTCTATGAATCAAACTATAGCCTTGAACTGAAAGTGAGAATAGCCGACAAATTCTGCGCTGCCTGTAGGCTAAAGCGCACATCGCTGTCGTCCTCAGGCACTGACATACTGGATCAGCTTATCCACGACATCTCTGAGTGTTTTATTGTCGAATTCATTTCCTTCAAAGCTGTAGTCTTTATTGCGACTAAAAATGTCTCGCAGCTCTACAATCGCATTGGTATCCACCATACCGAGCTGAGTGCCGACCTGGCGGATCTGATCAATGGAACGTGAGCCATTAGTGACGCCATAACCTATATAGGCTGCCGGCTTGCCTTGCCATTCCTTGGCCAGATAATCCAGCGCATTTTTTAATGCCGGGCTATAGCCATGGTTATATTCGGGACTGATAAAAATAAATGCATCCGCAAGGGCAATAAAGTCAGCCCATTCCTGCTGTTTCGGCTGATCATAAATACCGGTCAATGGGGGATGAGAACCAGCAAAAAGCGGAAGATCCCATTCTTTTAAGTCGACAAGTTCGGTTTCAAGCGTGCTAAAACCATATTTTTTAATTTCCTGTAGTACCCAATGTGCGACCTTAATTGCTGTACGTCCTTCACGCACACTGCCAACCACAATATAAATTTTCATATCTTTCCCTTTCTTATCGCATTCTCATCAAATTAAATTAATCAGATTTCTGAACAGACACTAGAGAGGATTTGTATCCAGAAACTAAAAAAGCTCCCGAAGGAGCTCTTTTAAATCATGTGATTAGCTGAAATTACATCAGCTTCACACCTTGCTGGCCAGCCGGAGTGACTTTGAAGATTTCGACTTCAAAGGTGATGTTTTTACCTGCAAGTGGATGATTAAAGTCCACTTCAGTGATGTCATCATTCACGGATCTTACCACGCCATACAAAGTCGATTTGGCCTTGTCTTCAAACTCGATCATGTGACCTTCAATCGGACGTTCGCCGAATTTCACCGTATCAAATTTTTGGACATTTTCAGGATTCCACGGACCAAAAGCTTCTTCGGGCGGAAGGCTGACGGTACGACGGTCACCAGCACGTAAGCCCATTAAAGCTTTTTCAAAACCTGGTAATAGGTTGCCATCACCAATGGTCAGGCTTACCGGTTCTTCACGGCTACGGGTATTGTCAATTTCTACGCCACTTTCGATCGCGACAGAAAAATGAAGCTCGACTTTAGAGCCGTCTTCAACACGAGTTTCCTCGTTAGGATTAATAAAATCAGTCATGTTGCGCCTGTGCACGTTGAATTCGGTGTTTTTCCAGGAAAAACGTATCAATCAGCAGCAGAATCGTACCTAAAGTAATGGCACTATCCGCAATATTAAAAGCAGGGAAGTGACTGTTCTGATAATAGACATGAATAAAGTCGACCACATAACCTAAAGAAATGCGATCAATCAGATTACCAATAGCACCACCCAGAATCAGGGCAACTGCTAGTGGCAAGACTTTCATGCTCTTTGGCATACGCATCAGCCAGAACACGAAAACCACAGACACTAAACCTGCAAGTGAGGTAAAGAAATAACGTTGCCAGCCACCGGCATCGGACAAGAAACTAAAGGCAGCGCCATAGTTATGTAACAGTGTCCAATTTAAAAAGGGCAGGACGGGCACCGGATCTGCATATTCCAGATGTGTTACCGCAATCCATTTGGTCCATTGATCTAGAATGATCGCCAGAATAGCCAGTCCGATCCACCACAAATTGTGAGGATAGAACTGGAACAGACCCTTTTTCTGCTGTGGGTTAGGCATATTTTCTCTCTTCACCTTGGCCGCTCGGGAGGTTAATAATACAACGACCGCATAGTCCTGGATGTGAGGCATGTGTATTCACATCAGGAAGCACGTGCCAGCAGCGTACACATTTCTCGCCATCTGCCGCAGATACTTTCACGCGTAGGCCTTCAAGTTCAGCGTCATTGCCTTGAGCAGCATCAAACGGATTCACGATCACCTGAGAAGTGATCAGAACGAAACGCAGCTCATCACCCAGACGGTCTAGAACAGCTTTCAGTTCATCATTGGCCCACAGCTCAACTTTGGCAGACAGGTTTGAACCTACCAGTTTCTCGTTACGCGCATTTTCAATGTGCTTGTTCACCGCAGATTTCACTGCAATCAGGGTTTGCCAGTCTGCTTCAGATAACAGGTTTGCCTGTGCTGAAACTGGAATATCGTACCATTCAGCAGTAAAGACATATTTCTCGCTTTGACCCGGAATCAATGACCATGCTTCTTGAGCAGTAAAACTCAGAATTGGCGCCATCCAGCGTACAAAGGCTTGTACCAGATGATACAGCGCAGTTTGCGCAGAATGACGTGCCTGCGAGTCTGCTTTAGTAGTGTACTGACGGTCTTTGATAATGTCTAAGTAGAAACCACCGAGGTCGTTAATACAGAAGTTGGTCAAAGCATTGGTCACGATATGGAAGTTCATATCTTCATATGCTTTCTTGATGGTTTCCTGTACATCATTGGCGCGTTGCAGGATGTATTGATCCAGTGCAATCAGTTGATCTACAGGTAGGGCATCAGTTTCCGGATTGAAGCCATTCAAATTTGCCAGCAAGAAACGCAGGGTATTACGGATACGACGGTAACCATCTGATGCACGGTTAAAAATTTCTTTACCTGCGGTCATTTCATAACGGTAATCTGCTGAAGCGATCCAGAAACGCAGGCCGTCTGCACCCATGTTCTTGATAATGTCTTGCGGAGTAATAATATTACCCAGCGATTTCGACATCTTGCGACCTTTCTCATCAACCACGAAACCGTGAGTCAGCAGACCTTTATATGGCGCACGTTGATTGATTGCCATAGAGGTCAATAATGAAGACTGGAACCAGCCACGGTGTTGGTCAGAACCTTCAAGATACAGATCAGCCGGATCGGTCAATTCTTCACGGTCACGCAGCACTGCATAGTGGGTTGTACCAGAGTCAAACCATACGTCTAAGGTATCGCGAACCGCGTTGTACTGCTCAGCATCATCACCAATGAAGTCTTTCGCTTCACGGTTATACCAGGCATCAATACCTTCCTGTTCGATTAGTTTAGCCACTTCTTCGATCAGTTCAGGTGTACGCGGGTGCAGTTCATTGGTGTCTTTGTGCACGAAGAATGGGATTGGCACGCCCCAAGTACGTTGACGTGAGATACACCAGTCCGGACGGCCTTCGATCATTGCCTGGATACGGTTTTTACCCCAATCCGGAACGAAGCTGATGTCATTTTCAATGGCATTCAATGCGCCCTGACGCAGACCTTTTTCATCCATGCTGATGAACCATTGTGGAGTCGCACGGAAGATAATCGGCGTTTTATGACGCCAGCAGTGCGGGTAGCTATGCTTGATCGGCTTATGTGCCCATAACTTGTTAGCTTCGCCAAGCGCCGCAATAATTTGTGGATTGGCCTTGTAGATATGTTCGCCTGCAAATAGTGGTGAAGTCGGTAAATACACACCATTACCGCCCACTGGATTATCTACTTTCAGGTTATACAGCAGACCAACTTTATAGTCGTCCACACCATGGCCAGGCGCAGTATGTACAGCACCGGTACCGCTGGTTGCGATGACGTGTTCACCCAAAATGACTGGCACTTGACGCTCAGCAATTAAAGGATGTTGCAGTACCAAATTCTCAAGTTTCGCACCGGCAAAATCGGCAATCACTTCAACCGCGTTAAAACCATAACGTTCAGTCGCAGATTCAACCAGATCTTTAGCCAGGATAAAGTTTTGCGCCGCTTTATCTTCACCACGTGCAACAACCAACTGGTATTCAATTTCAGCGTGCAGAGCAACCGCCTGGTTCGCAGGCAGGGTCCAAGGCGTAGTCGTCCAGATCACGATATCGGTTGAGTCTTTAACTTCAATACCTAAACGTGCAGACAGATCCGCCAGATCAACCACGGTGAAACCCACGTCAATCGCGTCTGACTTTTTATCTTCATATTCAACTTCAGCTTCAGCCAGTGCTGAACCACAGTCCAGACACCAGTTCACCGGTTTAAGACCTGGCTGGATATGGCCATTTTTCGCGATTTCACCGAGTGAACGCACGATATTGGCTTCCTGCTTGAAGTTCATGGTGAGGTAAGGATTGCTCCAGTCACCAAACACGCCCATACGGATGAAGTCTTTTTTCTGTAGCTCCACCTGACTCAATGCATATTCGCGGCAAGCTTTACGGAAAGTAGGCGCATCCACTTTAACGCCGACCTTACCGACTTTTTCTTCAACTTTCAGTTCAATTGGAAGACCGTGACAATCCCAGCCTGGCACATAAGGCGCATCAAAGCCGTCCATGATGCGGCTTTTAATGATGATGTCTTTAAGTACCTTGTTGACTGCATGACCTAAGTGAATCTGGCCATTGGCATATGGAGGGCCATCATGAAGCACGTATTTTTTCTTGCCAATTCGCGATGCACGAATCTGCTGATAAATGTCATCGGCATACCACTCTTCTAACCATTTCGCTTCACGTACTGCCAGATTTGCTTTCATTGCAAAGTCAGTACCTGGGAGGTTCAGCGTGGCTTTATAATCCACTGCATTTTCAGGAGTTTGCTTATCGCTCATGCAAGTTGTCTTCCAATTTAATCAGTCATTAGACTGACACGTTTTACAATAAAAATACGGGACATTAAAAGGGAAATGTGGGGTGTTTTCGACGAAACTCAAGCAGTTTCTCAACATCATCATCAATTCCGGCCTTTAACGCTTCAAGCGAAGGATAATCTTTTTCGCCATGCAGATAATTCAAGAAGGTTACCCGCATTAACAGGCCATACAGATTAGCAGAAACATCAGGAAAATGTACTTCTAATCGCCATTCCGGATGAGTCTGTTTGATCGCAGGGCGGGTACCCACATGACCGGCACCAAACAGGCTGCCCTGATCATAGCCGGCAATACCCGGCTGTTCAGGATTTTCCTGCTGAACCTTGGCGCTGAGTGATCCGGTTTCACAGACGACTTCAACCCCATAAATGCCCTGCAGGCAGGGTTTATGCCGGTTTAACCGGACATTAATGGTCGGGAAATCAATGGTACGGCCAATCTGGTCGCCGTATTGCACCCGGCCGGTAATACTATAAGGGCGTCCCAGTAATTTGGCTGCCAGAGCCAGGTCACCCGCTTGCAGGGTCTGACGGATGCGGGTAGAACTGACCCGTTCACCATCCAAGGCAATGGTATGCAGGTTGGTGACCTTAAATCCATAATCTCGCAGGAATTCACTATTACCTTGACGGTTTTTACCAAAGTGAAAATCATCCCCTAAGACAAGATGTGCTGCATTCAGTTTATCTTTCAGAATGTCGGCAAAGGCTTCAGCACTCAGGCTACGAAAATGATGATCAAACTTGGCGACCGCAATATAGTCCACACCCAGTTCGCTTAAATATTCCACTTTTTCGCGCAAAGAGGAAATACGCGGCGGTGCTTCATAACCTTTAAAAAATTCAAGCGGTTGTGGCTCGAAGATCATCACAACAGTTTTTAGTTGCTCAGCTTCTGCAACAGCTTTTAACTGTTTGATCATGGCCTGATGACCCAGATGCACGCCGTCAAAATTACCAATTGTAACGGCGGTTTTTGGCAATTCAGAATGTGACGCTAAAGCATTGAGACGGAGCAGCTGCATAGGCGAAATCAGGGAATTGAAAAATAGGAAAGGCTATATATTGCCATAATCTCAACGATTCGTCTTGTTGTTGTGTTTTTATGCAAAAAAATTATTGAAAAATCACGAAACACATTAAGAAGAAAGTGTGCCATTCAAGAATCTTCTGTGGTTTTTTAAGTGAAAGATCGCAAAACAGAAATCTAAAAACCCGCTTTTCATTGTCCGGATTTTGCTTTCTAATGTCACGGTTTTCTCAGTCTCGGGTAGTTTGCATGTCAGATTCAGCGCTCATTATGGCATTGGCCAGTGAATCCAAAGGTTTGTTCGAAGCAGAAGGTGTAGAAGTCCACTATAGTGGCATCGGCAAGGTGAATGCTGCTTTTAAGGCTTTTGAAGTGATTCAGAAAACTCGCTGTAAGACCCTGATTAATCTGGGCACCGCAGGCAGTTCCCATTTCAAGGCGCATGAACTGGTTGAAGTTAACCGTTTTGTACAACGTGATATGGATGTTTCACCACTAGGATTTGAAGTAGGTATTACCCCGATGGATGATCATTTGCCAGGCGCAATTGATCTGGAGCCGTTCTTTGCCCATTTACCGAAAGGGGTTTGTGGAACAGGGGATAGCTTTGAAACAAGTTTACCAAAAGTGGCTTGTCAGCTGGTGGATATGGAAGGCTATGCACTGGCCAAGGTGTGCCGTAAACTGGATGTGCGTCTGATTTCAGTCAAATATATTACTGACGGTGCAGATGATAGTGCTCATCTGGACTGGGAAGAGAATCTGCTGCTGGGTGCGCAGAAATTATTGAATTTATATCAAACGTTAAAATAATAATAAAGGGTGAGAGAAGGGGTCGGCGACCATAAAATTTATGGTCGTATGCCAAATGATTTTTGCGTTGACCTATTTTTCTTGTGTACGCGGAAGTACGCCGTACAGCATCATATGCACAGTATGCTGGATGATCCGTTGTTGCATGCTGCGGTTACGCAAGGTCTTGCCTGTTATCATTTCCATCTGGGTCGCGAAATCTGCGTAGTTCTGGGTCACGGCCCAGATATTCAGAATCAGCAGTTCAGGATCGATATCTTTAGAAATCTTGCCCTGTTCCTGCCAGTTTGAAATCACTTTGGCTTTACGCTTGACCAGTTTTTTCAATGGACCTTTTAAGATTTCTAAAATGTGCGGCGCACCCTGAATCACTTCCAGAGCGAACAGGCGTGAAGCTTTAGGCTGGGTACGCGATACTTCAATTTTTTGCATCAAATAATTGGTAATCGCTTCTTCAGGCTCAAGATCAGCTTCCAGCATTTGTAAAGGTGCCAGCCATTTTTGTAGAACGGTCGTTAAAACCTCTACATAGAGCGCCTCTTTATTTTCGTAATAATAGAAAATATTCGACTTATGCATTTCTGCAATTTGCGCGATCTCATCTAAACTCGCCCCATTAAAACCGTATAGGGAAAAAACATCGAGTGCAGCATTCAGCAGCTGGTTGCGTTTCTGAGTACTCTTTTTTTGTTCCATCAGCAAATATTAAAAACAATTAAAAAAGGGAATTTTTCATTGTACGTCAAATCATCAGATTTGTGCATCAAGTCAGGTGCTAATTTTATGAATAATGATGATTTATTCTTTAGATTAAAGATACAATTAGTATCGGTTTAAAGCGCAGGAATTAAAAACCAAGCTTTTGAAAAGGTTGATGATTTTTTAAGTGGTAATTATTACCTTGAAGTATCATAAAGTTAAAATAAAATTAATGAATTAAGTTGAAATTTTGCCAATTGCTGAATAAATAATCAGTGAGACAGATATTCTCTTGATTCGAAATAAGGAATCCAGAATAAACAGCTATTCTGGATTCCCTCACATTTTAGGTTGCCAGAACGGCATTCAGAACCTGCTGTTCAAGTTCGGCGAATTTCACATTCTTTTGTCGTGGACGTGGCAGATCAACTTTGAACTCTTTGGCAATATGGCCTTTATCCAGCAGGATAATCCGATCTGCCAGTTGTACGGCCTCACTCACGTCGTGGGTGACCAGAATCGCGGTAAAGCCTTGTTCAGTCCATAATTTTTCAATCAGGTTCTGCATATCCAGACGGGTCAAGGCATCCAGCGCACCAAGTGGTTCATCTAGTAATAAAATACGCGGCTTATGTGACAAGGCACGTGCCAGAGCTGTACGCTGACGCTGACCACCAGACAGTTGTGAAGGCCAAAGCCCGGCTTTTTCTTTTAAGCCGACTTTCTCCAGCATTTGTGATGCATTGTCATGCTGGTCTTTGGGTAAGCCGAGTTGCACGTTCTGTTCGATGCTGCGCCATGGCAATAAACGCGGATCCTGGAACATCACGCGGATATCATCAGCGGTGATGCCTTCACGGATATGACGTGCGGACTTGAATTTAATTTCGCCATAGCTCTGTTTTTCTAAATCTGCAATCAGACGGAGCAGGGTACTTTTACCACAGCCACTACGTCCAACAATCGCCAGAAATTCACCCGGCTGAATATGCAGGTCCAGATCTTCCAGTACCTTCACCGAACCATAGAACTTGTGCAGCTGTTCAATAATGATTTCGGCACCCGCAACGGCATTGGGATTGATGTCGGTTGCAGCAGGCTCCTGCACTGCAGTCGGATCATTGGCAAGACGCCCTAAGCTGAGATCAGTCATCACATGCTCCTCAATATTTTTTCAATTATTTTTGATAGCCAGCATGCCAGCGCAGCAGGAATCGTTCTAAGGCCACGGCTAGGATATCTGCCAGTTTACCGAGCAGGGCATACAGTAAAATACCCACCAGTACGACATCAGTTTGCAGGAATTCACGCGCGTTCATGGTCATATAACCGATACCGGACTGGGCAGAAATCGTTTCCGCCACAATCAGCAGTACCCAGACCAGACCGAGTGAAAAGCGCAGACCGACCAGAATTGAAGGCATTGCCCCTGGCAGGATGATTTCTTTATAAAGCTGCCAGCGAGTCAGGCCATAGCTTTTGCCCATCTCGATCAGCTGGGGATCGACTGAGCGAATCCCATGATAGGTATTGATATAGATTGGGAAGAACACACCAATAGCGACCAGAAACAGCTTGGCTGATTCATCAATTCCGAACCAGAGAATGACCAGTGGAATTAAGGCCAAAGCCGGAATGTTACGGATCATTTGTAAGGTGGTATCCAGCAGGGTAGAAGCCGTTTTGGATGAACCATTCAGAAGACCCAAAATTAGCCCTAGACCACCGCCTACTAATAAACCACTTAAGGCACGACCAGCACTCACTTTGACATGTGTCCATAACTCACCGCTGAGCAGCAAATTCCAGAACGCGATGACTACGGCACTTGGTGCAGGCAAAATGCGGCTTTCCAGCAAACCGGTACTCGACGCGATTTGCCAGAGTAGAATTAATCCGACAGGAACTAACCAGGGCAGCAAACGCTGCCCAAGCTGTGTTCCACGTGAAACCTTCTTTTCTGCGAGGGTTTCAACTGAAACGACTTTCGACATTAAGCTGGCTCCTGAATACTCTCAGCCTTCTTGTTCTCATCTGGAGTGTAGTTATTTGCCACAATCTCACCGAATGGACCAGTCAGGTTTGGCTGAGCCAGTTTTTGCTGAGTTTCAAGTGGAAGTAAGGGGAATACCAGTTCCGCAAAACGGATGGATTCTTCCAGATGTGGGTAGCCTGAGAAAATGAAGGTATCGATACCTAGATCAGCATATTCCTGAATGCGTGCTGCGACAGTTTCTGGATCGCCGACCAATGCTGTACCTGCACCGCCACGTACCAGACCTACACCTGCCCACAGGTTTGGAGACACTTCGAGTTTGCTACGGTCACCATTGTGCAGCTCAGCCATACGACGTTGGCCGACAGAGTCCATTTGCTTGAATTTCGCTTGTGCAGCAGCAATGGTGGCATCATCCACATACTGGATGAGCTCATCTGCTGCTCTCCATGCTTCTTCATTGGTTTCACGCACGATCACATGCAGACGGATACCGTAGCTCAGCTTGCGACCTTTCGCTTCCGCTTTGGCACGCACATTTTCAATCTTTTCTTTCACTGTTGCAGGCGGCTCACCCCAAGTCAGGTAAGTGTCAACCTGATCAGTGGCCAGTTCAACGGCTGCATCTGAAGAACCACCGAACCAGAGTGGTGGATATGGTTTTTGAATCGGTGGATAAAGCAGTTTGGCATCATCCACACTTAAGCGTTCACCATGGAAAGTGAAGCTTTCGCCGGTATGTGAACGGGTCAGGATTTCACGCCAGATCGTCGTGTATTCAGCCGCAGTCTTGTAGCGTGTTGCATGATCTTCATAAACGCCGTCACCTTTTAGTTCTTGCTCATCACCACCCGTCACCAGGTTCAGCAATACACGACCACCAGACAGACGGTCAAAGGTTGCAGCCATACGTGCAGTCAGGGCAGGCGTAGTAACACCTGGACGCAGCGCCACGAGAAATTTCAGTTTTTTAGTGGCATCAATCAGGCTGGCTGCGGTTAACCATGGATCTTCACATGAACGGCCAGTCGGGATTAATACACCTTCGTAACCAAGATTATCGACTGCAACCGCAATCTGCTTCATATAGGCATGATCGACCTGGCGTGCACCTTTGCTGGTACCTAAGTAGCGGCTGTCGCCATGTGTCGGGATAAACCAGAAAATTTTCATGTCTTTGATCCTTAGATTATTTGCCTGCCCAAACGGCTTGCTGAATATTGATAGATTTCGGAATGATCTTGAGTTCGCTGAAACGGTTTGCGAGTTCTTGCTGATCAGCAACTACTTTCTTGGTGAGCGGTGCAGCACCAGACGGATTCGGACGACGCTGGATAAAGGTCTGGCTGACAATCGGTTTTAGACCGGTACTTTGTGCAAAGATGCTTGCAGTTTCAGCCTTATGGCTTTGTACCCATTTATCTGCAACATTGACCTGCTTGATAATGCCTTTTAATGCTTGCGGATGATTTTTGATTAAATTTTCTGAAGCCAAGTAAAAGGTGTAATTTGGACTTAAGCCCTTACCTGAAGATAAAACTCTGGCTTTATCTTCTACTTGAGCCGCAGCATAGTACGGATCCCAAATCGCCCAGGCATCAATCGCCCCTTTCTGGAAAGCTGCACGCGCATCAGCAGGGCTTAACCAGACCGGCTGGATATCGGTCCATTGCAGACCCGCTTTGCGTACTGCCTGCACCAGTAAATAATGTGAGCTTGAACCACGGTGCACACCGACACGTTTACCTTTGAGCTGGCTCAGCTTGGTAATTTTGGAATTGTGCTGGACCAGAATGGCAGAAGATAAAGGTTTTGCAGTTTCATAAGCAAAATAGTGCAATGGCTTATTGCCTGCCTGAGCGTAGACAGGAGGTGTATCTCCAGTTGCACCCACATCAATAGAACCTACCGCCAGTGCTTCTAGAATTTGCGGTCCACCTGGGAATTCATTCCAGCTGATTTTTGCATTTGGAAATTCCTTTTCCAACAGCTTTTGCTGCTGGGCAATGACCAGGTTCACAGAGGCTTTTTGATAACCTACACGCAGCTGTTTAACTGAAGGATCCACTGCCCAAGCGGCACTTGAACCCAACATCGCGCAAGCAACTAATGCAGCGTTCATCCCATGACTGGAGGTCTTGAACCATGTGATTGCTTTGTTGTGTAGCTGATGTTGAGTCATGATTAAATCCCCTAAATTGTCCTATGATTTACTTCGTTAAAACTGCTGATTGAATATTAAGTTTTGCTGGAATCAGTTGCTGGCCATAGAAAGCATCAGCCACCTGTTGTTGTTTTTGTGCCACTTCGGGAGTGAGTGGTTTTACTCCAAAGCCCATGCGTGAAATAGACGTTTTCAATACATCAAAGGCCAGACCTGTCGGTTTTTCCAGAAGTTTGGCTGCTTCATCCTGATGAGCAGAGACCCACTCAGTGGTCAGGTTGAGTTCATTCACGACAGCTTCAATAATCTGTGGATTGGCTTCAGCAAACTTGCGATCTGCCAGATAGAACTGATGGTTACTGACGATGTTCTCACCTGTTGCGATGACACGCGCACCAATCTGATGTTCTGCTGCAGCGAAGAACGGGTCCCAGATGACCCAGGCATCGACAGCACCGCGTTCAAAAGCGGCACGGGCATGAGAAGGTGGCAGGTAAACCACTTCAATATCGCTAAGTTTCAGATTATTAGCTTCAAGGACTTTGAGTAGTAAGTAATGAACATTTGAGCCTTTATTCAAGGCAACACGTTTGCCTTTCAGATCCTGAACTGACTGGATATTAGAATCTTTTTGTACGATTAGCGCTTCAGCTTTCGGTGCTTCAGGCTGATTGGCCACATAGACCAGATTTGAGTTCGCTGCTTGAGCAAAGATCGGTGGCGCTTCACCGGCTTCACCAAAAGATACGCTGCCGACATTCAAGCCTTCAAGCAACTGAGGACCAGCCGGGAATTCAACCCATTTCACATTCACGCCTTGTTCTTTTAATGACGTTTCTAAGGTGCCACGTTCTTTTAAGATCGGCAGTACGCCATATTTCTGGAAACCAATATTCAGGGTCACGGCTTCCTGTTTTTTGCCACAGCCAGAAAGCATCATCACGCCAGCCACCGCAGCACTGAGAACCGCAGTTTTTGTGAATAATTGAATATGTGATTGGCGCATGAATTAGAACTCCTGAAAATTTAGAAATGTGAAATGAAGAACTTAGGCATACGCTAAAGCTTTTTACTTTTCTAAAAAAATAACTATTCAGGAATTTCTAATGAAGAAAAAAGATAAATAAAAAAGTGCAAAACTTATGCAGGAAAGTGATTTATACGTTAATTTTAGAACAAAGAATTATTTATATAAGATAATGAAATATAAAATTATTTATTCTAAATAAAGTGGTCAGATATGCTTATTAGAAAATCAGCAATAAGATTTTTATGCCAAATGTAGGTTTTATGAATAACGTTATCTAAAATAAAGATATGAGAGCGCATAAAAAAGTCACTTTAAAGTGACTTTTTACAGACAATTGAATTGCGCTGATAATTATAAAAAGCCTGTCGGGCATCGGGCAAATCATCTACTGATGCCGGTTCAAAGCCCTGTTCCAGAAACCAGTGTGCAGTACGGGTCGTTAAAATAAACAGTTGCTGAATACCCAGACTTTTGGCCTTATCTTCCAGATAATGCAGGATCTGGCTACCGCGGTTGGATTGACGGTAACTTGGATCTACTGCAACGCAGGCGATTTCTGCGGAACGCAGTTCATTGCCCGTAGTCGGAATCGGATACAGGGCAGCACAGGCCAGAATCATGCCGTCACGCTCAATTACCGCGAACTGGTCAATTTCATTTTCCAGACGCTCCCGCGAACGGTAAACCAGAATACCTTCTTCTTCTAAGGGGCGGAGCAAACGGATCAGGCCACCGACATCCTGAATATCGGCCATACGCACTTCTTCATAATGCGCATCGGTGATCATGGTGCCAGAACCATCCCGGGTGAACAGTTCTTCCAGCAAGGCGCCGTCATAGGTATACGAAATCAGATGAACACGATTGACGCCATTTCGGGAAGCTTCCTGAGCGGCCTTGAGCTGGAGCCGAATTTCAATATCCTGTTCATCAGAAAGAATATAGTCATCCAGTTGCTGTGGGGTTACTTCCCGTTTTAACTGGCCCTTACTGTCGAGCAGACCATGCTGTCGACCCAAGATAATCAGTTTATCGGCTTTAAGACGAGTCGCAGTTTTGGTTGCGACTTCTTCAGCTAGAAGGTTAAAAACTTCACCTGTGGTTGAATAGCCGGTCGGACCGAGAATCACAATATTATGATTGTCCAGATGACGTTGAATCGCATCAGTATCAATCGCCCGAACTTCACCAGTTAACTGAAAATCGACCCCGTCACGGATGCCATAAGGTTTGGCCGTAACAAAATTTCCAGAAACGGCATCAATGCGCGCACCATACATGGGTGAGTTAGCCAGCCCCATCGATAATAGCGCCTCAATCTGTAAACGGATCGATCCTACAGCATTCAGTACACAGCTTAAGGATTCACGTGTCGTCACCCGACGCTGCTGGTGGAAAGGGGTCTCGAAACCACTCGCAGCCAGATTCTGGTTAATCTGCGGACGTGCGCCATGCACCAGAATCAGACGGATTCCTAAAGAATTGAGCAGGGCAATATCATGAATGATGTGCTGAAAGTTGCCATGCAATACCGCTTCACCATCAAACATGATCACAAAGGTTTTATTGCGATGAGCATTGATATAAGGCGCAGAATGGCGAAACCAGTGCACATATTGCAAGGTGTTGCTCGGTGAGGTTTCTGCTGCAGTCATAGCTGTGCCTATTTCAATATTTAAAGATCTAGCTTTGATTCTAATGAAAAAATACTGAAGTGGAAGTACAGATATAAAAAAACACCTGAAGCGAGCTTCAGGTGTCTGCTAGAAGGGCAGAAAAGAGAATGATTAGTTGATGATTCGAACAATCTTGTCATTACGATCGTTGACTAGTACATAGTCACCATTGATTTTATACCATTGCTGGTTTTTACCTGCTTTCGGCAAACGGCGTGCTTCATAGCCACTGACTTCAAAGCGACGGTTGTCATACTGGTTTGGCAGTTTTTGACCTACACGCCAGTCACGGCTTGGGTTAACCCCACGGCTGTTGTAACGACGGTCATCCCATTTTTTCGCATCTTTATGATTCCAGTGCGGTGCTGGTTTATGCGGTGCATAACGTGGATCATGATGCTGCGGTGCTGCCATTGCAGAAGTAGCAACCAGCGCACTAAGAGATAAGGCAATTGTAGTTAAAACTTTTTTCATGGCTCTCACCTAAAAATCTGTACATGTTTTCGATGAGATTAAATTAGCGAATAAGTAGATAGAAAGCGTGAGGCCAGTTTAGTGGAATTGTTAAATTCATGAAGGAATTTAGGAGATTAGCCACGATTAAAAGGAAAGCTCTAAAATAAGAAAAAGCCTAAAAAGGCTCATCCGAAAAATCAAAAAGCCCAAACGAGGTTGGGCTTTGCATCAGGTTCTAAATCAGTCTCCGATAATCCGGACAATACTGTTATTTTCAGAGTTCACCAGAATGTAGTCATTGTTGACTTTGTACCATTGCTGCTTACGGTCTGGTTTAGGCAGTTTATGGTCCTTATATTCGACCTTGTAGCCATTACTGCGATAATGCTGCGGCATGACATAGCCAGGCTGCCAGCGTAACTGTTGCAGACGTTTAACACCACGTTCTTCACGCATACGACGTTTATCATACTGGTCTTGGTGATCGTCATGGAACTCACGCGATTTCTTGGCCTGATGATGACCCGGACCCCGTTCCATACGCTGTTCATCATTGAAATGAGGGGCAGCGTTTGCAACATTTGCCAGCATGAATGCACTGCAGGACATCGCCAATGCTACCAGAACCTTTTTCATGTTGAACCCTCATTCAATTGTTCATTTTCTACAGTAACTAATGTACGGAAAAATTGCAGAGAAACTGTGAAGAACTGGCTGAAGTTTTATATCAATTACAGAGAAATTATGATTATGCCATGATTTTACATAAGCTTAGGATGCACTTCAGTCAGTTGACCAGTTATGCCCAGCCCCATTGGCATTTCAGCAAAACCGGGATCAAGATGCAAGCGCAATGTCCTGAATTGTGTATCAAAACCGTCTCAAATTAGTGGAAAAATATTCTTTTTAAGCACCAGATCTTGATTCGGTCATTGCAATTTTTCAATTCCACTGTTCCGTTAAACCCTGTAAGGACTGAATGGCTTCAGCCACAGACTCTGCCTCGACTGCATCTTCTAAAGCCAAAATCAGGGCAGTTGATAACTGCAAGTTTTCAATACGACGAATAGTTTCAGTTTTACGTTTTTGGTCTGCCATTAAATTTTCCTTCGCTTTGATTTAACTTGAAAAGCATTATAAAAATTTTATATTAATTTGGAAAACCGAATAATTTTATATTATTGATTCATTAAAACGATTTATATCTTTTTTTTTAAAGAATTTAAGGATAAGAAAAGCGCACTATCCGTAAATGCGCTCTTTCGGGATCTAATGAACGATCTTAATAGGCATAGTTCAGATCAGTATAGTCACTTAGGGATTTCTGTACATGTGCCTGAATAAAAGTACGCACATCTTCTGCTGTCATTGCTTTGCCCTGATTGCTAATCACATGTTCAATTTCAGGCTGACCTTCGATCTTGATGCGATAGACAAAGTGTTTCGCTACCTGATAACGATCGCCCAGCTTTTCGATACCGGTCACATAATGATAGGAATGTTCAAAATTCAGATCGGTATGGGAAAAGACAAACTGGTCAAACAGTTTCAGTTTTTGACCATTTTCGAGTGCCTGAATGTCATCGACAATGCTGGCATCAAACTTCATGCCGTATTTTTCAGAGATCGGCTGCTGATCGACCAGCAGAGAGACCATGCCATCTTCCAAAGTCGTCACGGTGATGTTGTTTAAGTCAGTCATGTTGCACTCAAATAAAAATCTGTTGGCGCTAGTATAGGGGAATTTGCAGCGAACTGAATAAAGACAGTATTGTAGAGATAAGAAAGGTCTGGCTGATTCAGTCTGAAATCTGGATGAATTGGGCAGAAGAATAGCCAGCTGTCAAATGGACCTTATCTTTATAGAGTTTAAAAACAAAAAGCCAATGCGGACATTGGCTTTTAAATAGGCGTCAATTAAAGCTTAGTTCTGCGCATCAATACTTTGACCGTTCATATGCAAGCTATCTTCACCCATCAGGTACAGATAGGCTGGCATGATGGAATCCGGTGTCGGTAAGGTTTTCGGATCTTCATTCGGATAAGCCTTGGCACGCATTGCCGTACGTGTAGCGCCTGGATTGATACAGTTAAAACGGATATTCGAATTGACCCGTTCTTTGGCAAATAACTGGCTCACTGCTTCAATGGCAATTTTTGAAACTGAATAAGCGCCCCAGCATTCCCGGGCTTCACGACCTACGCCGGAACTGGCAAAGACCACCGAAGCATGTTTGGATTTTTCCAGCAGAGGTAACAGGGCTTGGGTAATCACAAAAGGCGCACGAAGGTTAACTGCCATGACATCATCCCAGACATTAACCGGATAATCTGCCAGTGGCACTCGCTCGCCTAAAATACCGGCATTATGCAAAATCCCGTCCAGACGGCCAAACTGACGATCGAGCGTGTCGAGCAATAATTCATAATCACGTTCAGAGGCGCTAGATAACTGTAATGGGAGAATGGCAGGTTGCGGTGCACCCAAGCTTTCAATCTCGTCATAGATGACTTCAAGCTTGTTTAAAGTACGCCCGTGCAGAACTACAGTTGCTCCATGCAGGGCATAGCTGATTGCTGCTGCACGACCAATGCCATCGCCCGCACCCGTGATCAGGATGATACGATCTTTTAACAGATCGGGGCGAGGTTGATATTCTGAATACCTCATTATCTACCTCCTCATTATTATTGTTAAGTGTCTTCAGTAGTTTCAGGAATCAAGACAGGACACTTGGCTCGCTCAAGACCAGTTTTTGAATGTGCTGGTGTAACTCATTCACTGTATTCACTATATAGTCGGCTTGCCAGGCTGTTAAGTCATCTTTGTATTGCAGTGGTAAATAACCGTATGCTGCCAGTATGGTATACATCTTGGCATTGCGGCCTGCATCAATATCTCGTGGATGGTCACCGACATAAATACAATCTTCTGCAGCCAGCTGTAGCTGCTCGGCAGCCAGATACATCGGCTCCGGATCTGGCTTGGTTCGGGTCACATCTTCCGGACAGACCAGTACGGCACAGCGCTCGGTCAGGTTTAAAGCTTTGAGTAAAGTTTCGCTCAACCAGCGCGGTTTATTGGTCACAATTCCCCAAGGGATATCATTTTCCTCTAATTCTTTAAGTAGAGGATACATTCCGCTGAACAGGTCTGTATCCACAGCAATATCTGCACCATACATATCCAGAAAACGCTGGCGATGATCCAAGAAAACCGGGTCTTCCAGTTGCAGTTCCGGATAGACCAATTTGACCATAGCACGTGCACCTTCTGAAACCTGGGTACGGATCAGATCAGCTTCCACCACGTCACGGCCGGCTTCACGGCACATATGCTGGATAATCCGGATAAAGTCAGCTGCGGTATCAATTAAAGTACCATCGAGGTCGAATAGAACCGCCTTCATTGGGCAGCCTCTTGCGTGTTTTCTTTAACGGTATACACCATATAGTTCACGTCAACATTCGGTGCCAGCCAGTAACGCTTGGTCAGCGGGTTATAATGCAGGCCAGTCATATCTTTCAGTTTTAAACCGGCATTACGGATGTCGTGCGCCAACTCAGAAGGCTTGATGAATTTGCTGTAATCATGTGTACCTTTGGCCAGCATACGCAGGATATATTCTGCACCAATGATCGCGAACAGATAAGATTTTGGATTACGGTTAATGGTCGAGAAGAAGACATGACCACCCGGTTTGGCCAGTTTATAACAGGCCTGAATAATAGAGGCTGGATCAGGTACATGTTCCAGCATTTCCATACAGGTAACCACATCGTATTGACCGGCTTGCTCTTCTGCCAGCTGTTCTACCGGAATCTGACGGTATTCAATATTGCTAACATCTTCCTGCTCAGCATGGATGCGTGCCACATTCAGTGGCGCTTCGCCCATATCAATGCCCAGCACCTGAGCGCCACGGCGCGCCATGCTTTCTGACAGGATGCCCCCGCCACAGCCCACATCCAGCACTTTCTTGCCGCTCAAGCCACCAGCATGTTCATCAATCCAGTTGAGACGTAGCGGATTGATCATATGCAATGGGCGGAACTCGGAATGCTGATCCCACCATATAGCTGCAAATGCTTCAAACTTGGCAATTTCTTGTGGATCAACATTCAATTGCGACATCGGTGTTACCTCAATCAGTCGTGATTATTTAAAATTTAAGTTCGCCCAGAGGCGGTATAAACAGATTTAACTTCTTGTAAATCAGTACACTTGTTTAGTGTAGCGATTCTGGAAAAAAAAGCGATAAAAGCTGTAAAAAAGTTCACAGAATAAAAACGAAACCGGCATAATTACTTTATAGTGAAGCCATAAATTAGACATAATGATTTAGAGGACGATAATCCCAATGAAAAAATTTATTTTAGGCACTGTAGCCGCATCTGTTTTGGCATTTTCTGGCAGTGCAATGGCCGCCAACTTTGTAGCAGGTCAAGACTATCAAGTCCTGGCGAATCCAGTAAAAGTTGAAAAGCCCGGGAAAATTGAAGTCCGTGAATTCTTCTGGTATGGCTGTGGTCACTGCTATTCTCTTGAACCACATATGCAGAGCTGGTTAAAAAAATTGCCTAAAGATGTACGTTTTGTACGTACCCCAGCCGCAATGAATCCACTATGGGAACAGGCAGCTCGTGCGTATTATGTGTCTGAAGCTCTAGGTGTTCGTCAAAAAGCACATTTGCAGCTATTCCATGATATTCATGCGAAGAAACAGCCAATTCTGGAACAGGCTCAATTAGCCAAGTTCTATACCCGTTATGGTATTTCTGAAGCGA
The DNA here is from genome assembly GCF_013417335.1 of Acinetobacter sp. YH16031. Classification (NCBI taxonomy): domain Bacteria; kingdom Pseudomonadati; phylum Pseudomonadota; class Gammaproteobacteria; order Moraxellales; family Moraxellaceae; genus Acinetobacter; species Acinetobacter sp. YH16031. The sequence continues at coordinate 2,295 of NZ_VPED01000041.1, read as the reverse complement.
AATTTAATACCACTTATAAATCATTCCCGATTTCTTCAAAAATCGCACAGGCCAAAAATCTGGCTGCGACTTATCAGTTGAGCGGTGTACCAGCGGTCACCGTAAATGGTAAGTATGTGGTTCAGGGTGATGATGCCAAAGTGGTTCAGGTGGTGAATTATCTGGTTGAAAAAGAGCGTAAAGCTAAATAACACCAGATCTGCATGAATCTAAAAACCCGCAGCTATATGCGGGTTTTTTATGTCAGGATAAAATTGAACTGTGAAATAGATTTCACTCAGATGAGATCTCAGGCTTGAGATAAAATTCCACGAAATAACAGTTCTAACTGCTTTAGGCTTTGCGCTTTGAAGTCATTTATCCGAGTTTGTCGCAGTTCAGGATCAGGCTGTGCCTGAAGCTGAATCCAGCCCATAGCCCAGTTCAATGCGAGAGGAACCAGGATCTGTGCCAGTGCGGTTAATTCGGCTGGAGAAGGAGATTGCTGGATGGCTGGAATCTGTTCCAGGGTATGCCGCAAATCTTGGGTCAGATAATGAATTTCCCGCTCAATGCCTTGTCTGAGGATGTTTGAACCGCCCCAACGTTCGGCACTGACAAATGTCCAGGCTTCAGGATGGGCATCAACTGCCTGAAAAAACAGTTCGATTTTGGCTGAAAGCTCATCCAGAGAAAAATCTGCAGGTCCCAACTGACTCAGCACACCTTTGAGATGAATTGAAACCTGATCCAGAAGTTCCAGTCCCAACTGATCCATATTCTGAAAGTGTCGATAAAATGCGGCAGGCACCAGTCCGACTTCATGAGTGATTTCACGCAGGCTGATGCTGCTAAAGGCATGGCCACGGCTACTCAATGCCAAGGTAGCATCGAGGAGGGCCTGGCGGCTTTGTTGCTTGCGTTCTTCACGTAAAGACATAGGGATTTTCCTTCGGCAGATCTGTAGTTTAGCAAAAAAGATCTGCTCATCGCAGTAGCGAAGATGGACTGAAAAATCTATATAAGCAAAGCGTGTCCAGTGATTTTGTAAATGATCTGTCCTCTGTTCCAATCTTGGCGGAGGCTTCTGTTATACTGAGCCGCAATTATTTTTAGTCAACAGCAGGACCTATTATGCGTATCGACCAACGAGCATTAGATCAATTACGTGAAGTGAAAATTACCCGTAACTATACACGTTATGCGGAAGGTTCCGTATTGGTTGAATTTGGTCATACCAAAGTGCTGTGTACTGCCAGTGTGGACAGCTCTGTACCACGTTTCCTGAAAGGTCAGGGTCAAGGCTGGGTAACAGCGGAATATGGCATGCTGCCACGTTCAACACATACCCGTAGTGATCGTGAAGCTGCTCGCGGCAAACAAAGTGGCCGTACTCAAGAAATCCAGCGTCTGATCGGTCGTAGCCTACGTTCAATGGTCGACCTGAAAAAACTCGGTGAAAATACCATTACCATTGACTGTGACGTGATCCAGGCAGATGGTGGTACCCGTACTGCATCAATTACGGGCGCTGCAGTGGCATTGATTGATGCCATGAATGTATTGCTTGAGAAAAAGAAAATCAAACAAGACCCACTTAAGGGTCTGGTAGCAGCCATTTCTGTAGGTATTTTTAAAGATGAAGTCCTGCTGGATCTTTGCTATGAAGAAGATTCAAACTGTCAAACTGACTTGAATGTCGTGATGACCCAAGCAGGTGAATTTATTGAAATCCAAGGTACTGCTGAAGATAAGCCATTTACCCGTGAGCAGTGCAATGACATGCTGGCCATGGCTGAAAAAGGGATTCAGGAACTGATCAAGAAACAGCAAGAAGCTTTGGGCTGGTAAGCTTTTCAAGTTGTAAAAAACGCATCTTCGGATGCGTTTTTTATTGTACCTACACATTGCCTGACAAAAAATGAACAGGATCTGTCTACTGTGTAACCTCTGTTTTAAGCGATGATCTTTCAACCAAATCTCATTCAGAGGGTTATAACATGAAAATATGGTTGATGGCATTTTCAGTATTTGCTGTACTGGGTTTAACTGCCTGTGATTCGAATTCTCGTGATGAAAACCGTGATGGTGCAAATATGGAACGAGGAAGTGATACCAATTAACAGAGTAGAGGCCATTCAACCTCTATGATTTATATCCTTGAGAATAAGAAAAAGGGTGCTATGGCACCATTGCTGTCCCACAATTTTTTACAAGAGGAAGCTCAAATGAGCTTCCTCTTGTTTTATGGGTATTTTATCGGGTGAAAATAAAGCTTTTAAAGTTCTTCTTTCAAACAAATTCACTTGAATTATT